>CAZAFQ010000001.1:0-37982 GCA_964484885.1 uncultured Candidatus Saccharibacteria bacterium
ATCTTTATTCAATTTTATTATTTACAAATCTTGATAAGGAAAAAATGAAAATAGTATTGAGAGCATTTAATAATAAATTACAAGGAGTAATGGAAGTGCCAGAAAACACCACTCCAAGATTCAAACTAGCTCTTGAGCAACCGATACAGATAGCTAATTTTGGTTTTACTAAGAAGGATAATTTTAATTTAATGAAATCGCCAATTAAAACAATCTGTGTTTTTGAATGGACTGGTGGAACATTTGTTGAAGAAGGACACGAGTTTAATGGGGCAAGAGAATATCAATTAGTAGACATTGAAAAACTATGAAAGGAAAAAATGAAAGTAATTAAAATATATAATCAACATAGGAGAGATTGCTATATTGATTTAGAGTGTGAGAGTTGTGGTAAGAAGATTGTTTTTGGAGACGGCTACACCTCTCGAAGGATACACAATAAATATGGAACTGGATTTTCTGTCTGTATGGATTGCCATGAGAAGGAACGTGAGAAGGAAAACGAAATATATAACCGTTATAAAAAGCAACGAGTAGAAAGGACTAAATGAAAACCAAACCACCATTTTACGAAACTTCTGATATGGGTACAATCGCCATGTTAGAGATGTTTAAGTTTCCAATTAGAGAGATAAAAAGAGAAAAGGGCAAAAGTATAGCAGTCTTTGATAGAACAGATGAACTTGAGGAAGCGGTCAACAACTTTAATGTTGGACTTTTAGAGGGCAACCTGTTTGATTTTAATGACCAGCTGAAAAAAACTAAACACAGGTTATTGCATGCTATTTAATTTTGGTGCTTGACAGCGTTGTTTTTTTATAGTATACTAGAGACAATCGTCAATTATTAAAATGTATATGCAAAATGTATATGAAAAAGAACTCCAAACATTAGAGAGTTTTTTTGAGCTTAGTCAGCCAGCTGAAACTCTAGACCAATTGATAGAGTACGCCATCGAGGCTTTAGAAGTCGAGCTGGTTTTATCAGGCGTAGAAATTACTAATTAAATAAGGAGAATTAAAATGACGTTTGACGAATTCGCCAAGGAGCTAACCAAAATACTTGATAAGGTGGCTGAGGAGGAAGAAAAAAAACTAGAGGCAGAGCAAGCAGAGGAAGAGCCAGAAACAAAAACACGCTATTTTAAAACCCTAAAAGAGGCGGTGAAAATGGCAAAAACAGTAACGCAAGACAGACATGACGCCGTAGTTTTTGATACCGAAACGGGCGAAGAATTATTTTATTTTAATGTCGAAGATATTATTTAATTAGAATAAGGAGGGCAAAAAATGCCAAAATATCTACTAATCACAAAAAAACACAACTCGGCGCCAATTTCAGAAAGTACAGCTGATTTATTGGCTTACTATAGAGAGTTGGATTATTCTGTAAGGGAGGCAGAGAGTGCGGACGATCTTAATCCTTGTTTTTTTCGAAACAGTGGTGTGGTGCGATGTGCCTCTGATTTTCTAGCCTTAGAGGTAACAGATAAAAACAGTTTAGGGGAGGCACTCGAGGAGGCGCTCTCAGACCTGCCAACCACAAAAGAAACAGAGCAGTTTTATAGCGAAAAATTAGAGGAGCTAAAAACTCAACTATAAATTATGGCGGACTAGGTGAAAGCTTAGCCCGTAATAAATTCTAAACCGAAACAGGAGAGTAATTGTTTTATTTTAGTTTTAATCAAAAAGACTAAATGAGCCACTATGAGTTACTCAAAGAAAAAACAACTAAAAAAAAACAAGCGTGAGGCAAAAGTCTGCTCTAAGTGCAAAAGAAGGCGGTTGATTAAATTCTTTGAAAAAGAAACATCTCGGGTTTGCGACGAATGCAAGAGACGAAGTAAAAGACTAAAAAAACAATCCTCTAAAGGCTATATTGAAAAAAAACTCGACACTAAATGGAGTGAGCAGGTAAAAATAAAAGCCGGCTATAAGTGCGAGATTTGCGGAACAAGAGAAAACCTCAACTCTCACCATATTTTTTCACGAAGTAATAAAGCGGTTCGACACGATGTAGAGAACGGTTGTTGTTTATGTGCAAAGCACCATCTTTTCGATTTAAAACTTTCAGCTCATAAAGCGCCAGTGGAGTTTTTGGAAATAATTAGAGAAAAACGGGGAGAGAAGTGGTATAATAAGCTAAGACAAAAAGCAAAAATACTTTCAACATGAACAGACTAGACGATTTTTTTGAGGAAACTTGGCAATTTTACAGAAAGCCTCTAAATAATTACACGAAAACAATCGTCCGAAGGTATGATGACTACCTAGTTAGAAAAAAAATAGTTAGAGAAGAGATTGCAAAAGAAACTAAGAAGATCGGGCTAAACAAACAAATAATACTACCGACATATCCGCCTTTGCCAAAAGAAAATCCAGTTTTTACAAAACCAAAAAGAATAGCATTCATCCACGAAGATGTCGGTCATATTACTGGAGGTAGATATTATACATATTTTATTATTTCTGCACTATTAGAGCTAGGGCATGAGGTTACTGTTTATTCGAATAAAAAAGCTGTGTTCTCACATGAGTTTGATGGTTATAAAAAACCAAACTTCAAGATAGTGACTCAAAACGCTTCTCAGCTTGCTATGATTAAAATTCCGGAGGCTGATGTTTTTATGGGATCGCCAATTCATGGTGCAATGAGCGCAATAAAAAATGCACAAAAATACAACAAACCCTGCTTTGTTTTAATCTTTGACCCATTCCCCATGATGAACAAATTTATCGGCAAGAGAAAATATATTGGGTGGCAACACTTAGTAAAAGATTTAAGAGAAAGCGATACCGATGTTATTTCTCTTTGCAATGAAACCAGTAAATATATTTATGATTGGTTGAAAAAAACACAAGACAAAGTTCATCCACTGTATCCATGTATAAACTCAGCAGAGCTCAGTAAAGTAAAAGAGCAAAAAAGAGAGAAATATGCTCTTTTTATATCGAGGCTGACGAGTCATAAAAGATTCCAGGATGTAGTTATTGCGTGCAAGCGAGCAAACATTAAGTTAAAGGTCATCTCGTCTATAAATGGGATTAACGCTCAAGAGGTAGTAAAAAAACAAAATGCTAATTCTTTAGTAGAGTTTCATCTTAGGGTAAATGACAAAAAGAAATTTGAGATGATAAAACAGGCGAGTGTTGTAATCAACGGTTCTATTTTTGAGGGATTTGGTATTTATGTTGCTGAAGCTATTGCTTGCGGAACTCCATTTGTGGGGTACGACTATATAACATTTCGAGAAATAAGAGATTATGCTGGCGCAAAAAATATTTATCTAGCAAAACCAAAAAACATTGATAATTTAACGAGTAAATTAAAACTTGCAATTAAAGAGGAAAACTTTCAAAAGCCAAGCAATATGTTTGATTTTGAGAGAATGGTAGAAAGGCTAAGCGGAATATGATTACTGCAATATTTGCTATTAAAAACAGAGATAGGCAGAGAGCAGAGAACTGTATTGATAGTTTAATGGGACAAGATACTAAAATTATTGTAGTTGACTATGGAAGCGATGACCTATCTTGGTATGGTGAGGTGTTTAGGTGTGGTTGGATTAGCGTAAAAAGAGATACTGAAGACTGGAATAAAAGTAGAGCCTATAATATTGGGTTAAGGTTGGTTACGACTCCTTATGTGGTTTTTAGCGACATAGACAATATTTTTGCAGACAATTTTATAGACAGAGTAAAAGAGGAAGTTGTAAAAGAAAAGTCAGCAGTTTTATGTCAATGCGAAGATTTAGATAAACAAGGGAATGTCTATCGGTTGCATCCTAAGACTGGTTATGGAGCTTGCTTTGGAATTGACACCAATTGGGTAACATCAGTTGGAGGATATGACGAAACCTATACTTATTGGGGAAATGAGGACACTGACATTGCAAAGAGAGCAAGCCAATCAGGATATAATTTAGTTTGGCTTGAGCCTCTTATTAAGCACCAACATCATGAAAATGCACCCAGACCAACTCTAGATGAAAACAGGCGGTATTTTGAAAAGAAAAAACCAATAATTAGAAATCAACCATGGGGAGAGATATGACCGATATTTACATACCCATTCTAAGAACAAATAGAATTGATGAAATTAAAAAAAACATTTCTCAAACAACTTATTCGCCCTATAAAGTATATTTTATAGTTGAAAAGCCTGATTTTGAGCGACTGAAGGGGTCAACCAGAGATGAAATTTTGTTAAATACCTCATCTATGAGCTATCCTGGCGCAATTAACTCGGCTTTCAATCAAACAAATGGTGATTATTTTTTTTGTGGCGCTGATGATTTGAAGTTTTATCCTAATTGGCTAGAGATTGCTTTGAAATATATTAACGACTATGGCGTTGTGGGAACAAATGATAAATTAAATATACATGTAAAGGCACAAAAACACGCAACACACTGCCTCGTAAATAGAAATTACATAAATAAATATAGAGGGACTATTGATGGTTCTTACCCAGTGTTGTTTGAGTACAAACATAATTATTGCGACACTGAGTTTATCCAAACTGCTATTAAGCGCAATGAATTTAAGCCTTGTCTGGAATCTGTTGTGAGACATGAACATTGGTCTAAAGGTAGAAATATGAAAGATGAAATTTATGAAAAATCAGAAAAAACAAAACATATAGACCAGCAAACTTTTAACTCAAGGAGTTATTTATGGCAATAATAGTGACAGGTCATCGAGGATTTATTGGTAGAAATATCCTCAAAAGGCTTCAATCAATGAGATATAAAGTCATCACTATTAATGATGATTTAAGATACTGCAAATTGCCAAAGGCAGACGGGGTAATACATCTAGCATCAAACATGGGAGGGGTGGGGTTTTTTACAACTGAACAGTTTTATCCAATATTAGATAATGTCATAATGGACTCTCGTATAATAGAACATTGTCGAAAACACAAGATGAGGCTTTTTTACCCATCGTCAGCTTGCGCTTATCCAGTTTCTACTATGAACACAGGAATTAAATTGGCTGAGGATTTACTAGAAGAGCCTTTTGAGCCAGACCAAATGTATGGATTAGAAAAATTGTTTATAACTAAACTGGCAGAGCATGCCGATTTTGATTTCAGGGTTGGAGTTTTGCATACAGTTTATGGAAAGGGTCAAGAATATGAGAGCTGTAAAGCAAAATTCCTCCCGCAGATTTGCTATAAATTTGCTACTCAAAATGAGATTGAAGTATGGGGAGATGGAGAGCAAACGAGAACATTTTTACACATTTCTGATGCGGTTGAAATGATTTTAGAAGTGTTTTTTAGCAATAATTATTTTGGAGCGGTTAATATTTCATCTAGTTTAGAAATAAAAATTAAAGAAGTTATAAATATTTTATCTGAGCTATCAGGCAAAACAAATATTAAGTATAATAAAACAAAACCAACTGGACCAAAAAGAAGGGCAGTTGACATGAATAAGTTTAATCGCCACTATAAAACTAGACCTATAATAAACTTCAAAGAGGGACTAAGCGAGGTTTTTAATTATGTCAAAAGTAACAGCCATACTGCTAGCCTATTACCCAGAAAGAGTTAAAAATATATCATTTATTATTAACGCATTAAAAAATGGAACAAGACCACCAGATGAGATTGTTGTTTTATGCAATAGACCCGACTTAAATATTGATGGCGTTTTGGTGCGTTCAGACATTAATCTAGGAAATAGAGCCAGATATCCGTTTGCCTTAACTATTCCTTCTGATTATTACTTTTTTATTGATGATGACGTTGCACCCAGGGATATGACAATTGATAATTTTCTAAGTTATAATTTTGATGGAGTTTTAGGTCATTGTGGAAAAATAACACCAGGTGGCAATTACTCAACGCCCTTAATATGGGCAGATAGAATAAAAGAGGAGAAAGATGTTGACTTGCTAATAGGAATTGGCAGTATGTTTGCTTCTTTTAATGCAATCGTTAATATGCTTATTTTAGAAACCACAATAAGAAACACAAAACAATACAACAACGGCAGAGAAGGTGATATTATTTTATCTATGGCTAATAATTGCAAGGTAGTTACTGCCGACAGTCAATCTATGACTTACAATTTAGATGATGGGAAAGTAGGAATGTACCTAGAGGATAATCACGTTAAAATGCGAAAAGACACTACTAAATCAATTTATGACGCTAGGCATCGCACTGATTTCGTTTAATCGAGGTCAATACTTCAAGCAAACAATCAAATCTCTTGAAAATCAAGTTAAAGCGGGAGAGGTTGATTATCATTTATTTCAAGATGGGGCAGTTAATAAATTTTCACATGCCTTAAAATCAAGACCAGAGTTAATCAGTCAGTCTATTAGAATATTTGATAGAGCAAATCTGAAGCGTAAAATAAAACACATAAGCGAGATGAATATAGGGAATGCTTTAAATCAGTTTAGAGCAATAGAGTTCATGAGCCAGTACTATGACTATTTTTTAATTATTGAAGACGATGTTGTTTTATCTAAGTATTATCTAAGACTCATCAGAGTTATGATTGAACAATTTTTAAGCGAAAATGATGTTTTTAGCGTTGCACTAAATTTTAAGAGAATGTGCGAGAAAAGCAAGATAAAAGAAAATTTAGACAAAGCAGGCTACAATTTAAAATTCCCAGGGGCTAATTCATTGCATTGGTGGGCTGAATGTTTTAGTAGCGAGAAATGGCAGAGGGCTAAGCCTTATTTTCTTGATTATATTAAATTAGTTGAGAATTGCGACTATCAGAGGCGACCGGCTCAAAAAATTAAAGAGTTATTTTATCGAAGCGGTATGTTTATTGCGCAAACTTCGCAAGACGCAGGAAAAGACTATGCAATTAAAATGGCAGGCATGAAGCGAGTAAACACAATTGTTAATCGAGGGTTCTATATTGGACAGATAGGCTTGCATTTTAATCCCGCTTTATACAACAAAATGGAATATGCTAGTCAGAAACCTTTTGAGTTTAAGAGCGACCTTTTATTAAATTCTTTCAATATTTGCGATAAAAACAATTAATTTAATAATTAATGCAATTTGTGCGGGAATAAACCCCTCCCCTACCCCACCACAAAAATATGGTTTTTTGACATTTTACTTGAGGTAATAGTGGGACATATAGAAAAGTGGGGGATAGGTTGTTATAATAAATTATATACAATAATTATTCAAGAATAATGACGAAACAATTCATTAGAAAGAATATCAAGCAAGACAGGATTACCACTAGAGGAATGAAGTGGCGATTAATAAAGGATGGCAAGCACTACATTGCTTATGGAAACAAAAAAGATGTAGTAGATTTTATTTTTAATCTAATAAACAAAAATTAATATGCTGGTTGATATTAAGAAAATTAAATTAAATCCAAACAATCCTAGGTCTATCACAAACGACAAGTTTAAATCACTTGTGAAATCATTGAGAGATTTCCCAGAAATGTTAGAAAAACGACCGATAGTGGTTGATGAAAACATGATGATACTTGGAGGTAATATGAGACTGAAAGCGTGCCTAGAAGCAGGAATTACTAAAGTTCCAATCTCTATTGCAAAAGATTGGAGTGAAAAGAAAAAGAAGGAGTTTATTATTAAAGATAATCTTGCTTACGGTGAGTGGGATTGGGATATTTTAGCAAACGAATGGGAGCAAGAGGAGCTAGAGGACTGGGAAATGGACCTGCCAACTGATTGGAAGACTGATGAGATAGAAGAAGATGATGCTCCGGAAGTTAGTGATGAGCCAGCCATATCTAAACTCGGAGAAATCTACAAGCTAGGCAGACATCGCCTAATGTGTGGGGATGCTACAAAGATTGAGGATGTTAATTTGCTTATGGGGGGAGGCAAGGCTGATATGGCATTTACTGATCCCCCGTATAACATGGACTATAAAGGGGCTGGTGGTCAAAAAAGAGAAGGGATTTTAAACGACAAAATGACATCTGATAGCTTTTATCAGTTTTTAAAGGATTTTCTTATTGCTATAAAGTCAAAAGTTTTTGGAGGAGTATATGTTTGTATGGGAGCTAAAGAGATTGGAACTTTAAAGCTAGCCATGGAAGAAACAGGAGTCCACTGGCAGGACATAATTGTCTGGGTTAAAAATAAATTTGTGCTAGGTGGGACTGATTATCAAAGACAAACAGAGTATATAATTCTTGGAAATAATGGAGAGGAATTTTTGGACAATACAGAAGAAGCGGAATTAATTGGTTATGGTTGGACAAAACATAATTGGTACGGAGGAAGAAAGAATGCTAATGTGTGGAGGTTTGACAGAGAATTGAAAAATGACTTACATCCGACGATGAAACCAGTCAAATTGTGTGGAACAGCAATTGTTAATAGTTCTACGAGGGGGGGGGTCTGTCTTAGATGTTTTTGGCGGTAGTGGCACAACACTGATCGCAAGTGAACAATTAGATCGTAAGTGTTATATGATGGAACTAGATCCTAAATACTGTGATGTCATTAGAAAAAGATACTGGAAGTTTACAACTGGAAGTATTAATGGATGGTCAAAAGGAACACCAATAATATAAAATTTTACAACTATGGACAACAAAATACTAAAAAAAGCATTTATAGATGCTTATAAAAAAACTTTTGGCAATATTAGCCAGTCATGCAAGAGGATAAAAATAAGTAGGCAAACTTATTACAACTGGATGGAAAAAGATGAAGAGTTTAAAAAACAACTAGACGGGGTAGAGCCGGAAGAAGTTTTTATTGACTTTGCAGAAAATGCCTTAGTCAAGAGAATACAAGAAGGCGACACGACCGCAATTATATTTACTCTTAAGACTAAAGGCAAAAAAAGAGGATATATTGAAAGGCAAGAAATTGAGCACAAGGGAGAGATAGACACGGGTTCAAAAGAGGTAGCAAAAGCCCTTCGTGAAATAAT
Organism: uncultured Candidatus Saccharibacteria bacterium; assembly: GCA_964484885.1. Lineage (GTDB taxonomy): Bacteria > Patescibacteriota > CPR2 > UBA1875 > CAZAFQ01 > CAZAFQ01. The sequence continues at coordinate 8,911 of CAZAFQ010000001.1, forward strand.
AGAAAGCGATGAGTAAAAGCATAAAAGCGATTAAAAAAATCGTTCACACTTATTTCAAAGACTCAAATAACGAACCATTCCCGATTACTGACAGCCAGTGTAGACTATTTGCAGGGATAGTAGATAGGCGTAAAAAATGGTTATGGATATCCGCGCCCACCCGTTATGGCAAGAGCGAGACTTTAGCCCTTGCGATAATTTATTTAGCGGTATTTGAAAGATTAAAAATCCCCGTTGTTGCTGGCTCAAAAGACAAAGCAAAAAAAATAATGGATTATGTCGTGGCTCATATTGCAGACCACCCAGAGTTACACAATGGACTGATCAACGTTAAGGGGATTGATGACGTAGAGAAGCTAAAGATAACAATTTCTAAAAATGCTCTGCGATGGTCTAATGGTGGTTGGATATTTGTTACCTCAATTGACTCAAGGTCAATAATTAGTGAAGGAGAGGGAGCAGTTGGCGAGGGAGGTGATGTAGTTATTTTAGAAGAGGCTGGCTTAATAAAAAGAGAAGAGCAGTTCTCGAAGGTGGTAAGAATGACAGAGCACAAATCTGGCTGGGGGAAGTTGGTAATGTCCGGCAACTGTATAGAAAACAGTGTGTTTGAAAAAGCATATAAAAGTAGCCTCTATTTCAAGATAAGAATTAGTTTAGAAGAAGCAATTAGAGAAGGCAGGTTTACAAAGCAAGAGCTAGAGGATAAAAAACAACAAACAACAGCTAAGGATTGGAAGCGATATTATTTAGTTAAATTTCCAAAGGCTAGCGAGTTTGCTTATTTTAAACCAAATAAGTATGAGGTGTTGCCCAGAGAGCTAGATTATTTTGGAGCTATTGACCCCTCTCTTGGCGAAACAAAAAAGTCAAGCAAAATTGGGATAGTAGTTTTAGCAAGGGACACTAAAGGTCAAGTTTTCGAGACAGAGAGCGTTGTCGACCATCTATCCCCAGATGAAGCAATAAGGAAAATATTTAATATGCCTTATAAATTTAAGCGGTTTGTATTTGAGGCTGTTCAGTTTCAAAAGTACTTCTTAGAGATAACAGATGAAAAAAGCAAAGCTCAAGGACTATATATCCCATTTGAGGGGATTACTCAGGCAAAGAATAAAACAGAAAGAATAGAAAGCCTAGAGCCACATGTCAATAACAAACACATATTATTTAAGGGTGACAATCAGCTGTGGAAAGACTTGCAAGACTACCCAGAAACAGAGTTCTTAGATGGGCTTGACTCATTAGAGATGGCATGGAGAGCTATTGGGGAGGCTGATACAGAATTTTTCTTTGCTTAACAACCACTTATTGTGATATATTATAGTGGACACACAAACTATTGAGAGTCAGCGAGCCCCATAAAGTAAAAAATATGAACATATTTCAAAAAGGCTTACAAATAATTAAAAAAGACTTTCTAGGTTTAGGTCACTCTGTTACTTCTTTTGGGTGGCAAATTCCAGGCAGATGGAACAAAAGACAACAACTCGAGCAATACAATAGATACGTTTACACAATAGTGTCTGCTTTTGCTATTGATTTTGCGAAAAATGGCTACAAGCTAAAGAGGGGGGAATCAGAGGTTGGCAGTCATGAGCTACTTAACGTTTTAAATTCCCCCAATTCAGAGCAGTCAGGGTTTCAGTTTAGAGAGTTGCATGCCACCTACATGAAGCTAGCAGGTGAGTCATTTTGGTACTTAGTTAGGGGAAGTCTTAGTAAAAAAGCAAAAGAGATATATTTGCTTAGACCCGATTTAGTAGATATCGAGCTAAACGATGACAGTATTGGGTCGATAAAAAAATATATACTTCACTTGCCAAGCGGAAAAAAAGAGGATTTTAGCCCAGAGGAAATTATTCATTTCAAGTATCCGAATCCTATAAATCCAAAACGAGGCATGGGAGTAGTAGAAGCCTCAATGACTTACCTTCAGACCGAAGAGTATTCTAGCCAATGGACAAAAAACTCAATTTATAACTCTGGTCGTCCATCTGGAATTATAAACCTACAGGGGAAGATGGATGACAATCAATTCAATCAATTAAAAGAAAATTTCAAACAAGAGTATACAGGCACAGTAAATGCTGGCAAAACCCTACTATTAAAAGGATTTGATGGTATAGACTGGGCGAAGTTGGGAATGGATTTAGAGGGCATTGATTTAAAGAGCGTTAAAGATTTAACTAGAGAGGACATTATGTTTATGTTTAGGACCTCAAATACCATTATGGGAATTACTGATGATGTGAATCGAGCTAATTCTAGAGAAATGAGAGGAGTGTGGATGGACAATGTGGTAAAGCCTGAGCTAGATAGATTTGTTGATCAAATAAATCACTCATTGGCTAAGATTTACGGAAATGATCTAACACTAGAATATGAAGACCCTAATCCTGAAACAATTAAAGATAGGGTCGAGGAATGGGATAAAGGAGTAGACAGGTGGCTAAGTAAGAACGACATCATTAGAGAGAGAAATCAAATATTGGGAACTGATATTCCAGAGAAAAAAGGAGGGGATGAGATTTGGCAACCACTGTCACTCGTACCCATGGAGTTAAGAAAAGAGGATAAGTCTCAAGAGAAACAAGTCAAAACAGAAAAGAACCTAAAAAAGGAAAGGAAAGTAGAAAAAGAAGTTAGTCTAGAAGTCAAGCCAACAAAGAAAGAGCGTGGAGAGATAATGAGAAAGAATATTTTTAGAGAACAAGAAAGATGGGAGCAACCATTCCAAGAACAAGTCAACAAAGTATTTGAGTATCAAAAAAAGCAAATTCTGGATAAAGTAAAATCAATAGACAAAAACTTTGAAGATTGGTTATTTGACCGATTAGAGTCAATATTATTATGGAAAGAGTTAATTTTGCCAATTGCAACAGAAATCATAAAAAGTCAATCTAAGTATATGTTTGATTTTGTTGATGACGATAGCGTTGCAGGAGAGTTAGAGATAACCCCTTCAATAAAAAACTCAATCGAACAAAGAGTGGAAAGGTGGTCGTCAGATGTTGACGCCGACACTAGAGAATTATTGAATGACACAATCAATCAAGGAGTAAGAGCCGGAGAATCTGTTTCTAAGTTGAGGTCTCGAATAGAGTCCGTGTATGATCAAGCAACTAAAACGAGAAGCACTAGAATTGCTAGAACAGAAACGATATTCTTATCTAACATGGCTCAACTTGAAGCTATGCAGTTTTTACCAAGCGTCGTTGGCAAACAATGGATGACTAATCCAGATGCCTGCGAGTTTTGTAAACCGCTTGAGGGGGTAATAATGGGTTTGGGAACTAATTTTGTAAATCAAGGGGAGTCAGTTGAGGGCTCTGATGGCGGTATTATGGTTGCTGACTACGAGGACGTATTACACCCACCCTTACATCCGAATTGCAGATGTACTATCCTTCCGGTAAACCGAGAGGAAATGAAGGACGTCAGGATTAATAAACTAGAGCAAATGTTAAATGAGTATAACGATATGGATAAAAGAACCAAAGAAGCTAGAGGGATGTTAGAGAAAATGCAAAAAGAAAAAGAGGATCTAGCAGAGGACAAAAAAGAGTTAAATGAAACATTGAAAAAAATAGAGGAGCTAGTAAATGAGTAGAGTTAAAAACATTACAAACTCTTTAGAATTAAAACGTATCCAATTAAGCAATGAAAAGGAAGTTAGAAATTTAATTGGAGAGGTTAAACTACAAAATGATTTATTAGGAGAGGTTATCCAATCACTAGATAAAGTTAAGGAATCGATTGACTCACAAGATTATCCACAGCCACACAAGACGGTAAAGATTAGTAATCTTAAAGATGTAAAAATCCCAGAGCTAAAATCAGTTCAGATAGAAAAACCCACTTGGTTAAAGTTAAAACAATTTTCTCTTTCTGAGCTGATTAGCTCTATTGGTGATTTGTTTAGCAATTTGCTCAGCAGGGAGTTTAGGGTTGATTTAGAACAATATCGAGTAGCCAGAAATGCCATATCTGTTCGATTGTCAAACGGGAAAGAGTTTTTAGAGTCATTAAATACGGGCATCGCAACTGGTATGTCTAGTATTGAGTTTCCTAGTTGGATTTCTAAAGAGGAAGCCCAAAAATCGATAAATTCCAAGCTAGACACATATAGTCTTAACGATGTAAGAGATAATTCTATTAACAGCAATATTACATATTTAGGGAAGGATGATAAGCAAGGCAATTGGCTAATAATAGAGATAAACGAGCTAGAAGGAGTAAGTATGAGATTTGCAACAGTTAAAAACAATCCCTTAATAAATACATATCAAGAAGCAATGCTAAACAGAGAGTCATTAACTTATGATATTTACTCAAAAGCTTTCTAAATATGGTAGACGTTCGATGCAAATATTGTGGTAGATTGCAGATGAGGCTCGACTTTGGAATCGGCGAGATTAAGTGTGGTAGGTGTGGCAAAATAGTTAAGTTTAAGGTTACTACTCAGAGTTTAGATAGGTTTGTTGAGAGGTTAAAACTAAGAGACCAGAAAATTAGACTTGACAAGCAAGACTGAAAATGCAAGAATTATAGTAGAAGTCCTAGAGATTCCCTATATAAGAGGTCATAGAACCCGACAAACTAATAAAAGAGACCTTTGAGTCCGCCTTAGTGGCGGATTTTTTGTGTCCGAAAGGAAACACTTATGTCATTTGAGCACTTTAATATAGGTGCGGGAGAGCTATCTGTGAATAGTATTGACGTTGGGCATACGACAGAAGAAGGCATTGTTGTAATGCTTGAGCCAAATGTTCACCTACATCGTTCCGGTAAATGGGGCATGACACCAGTTAAGGCTTCAATCATCGGATATGAAGTTACAGTCCAAATCACAATGGCTGAAACTACTTTAGCAAACCTGAAAAAAGCTATCGCTGGCTCAACAACTGGCGGTAACAATGTGCAGATCGGTGGATTAGCTGGCAGAGAAGTAAATGGCAGTGAGATTACTCTTACGCCTTTTGATGGAACTCACAGCTGGACATTCAGAAATGCAGTCCCGACTTCACCAGTCGAAGTTCTTTATCAAGTTGAAAACGAAAGAGTTTATCAGGTGACCTTTACTGCACTAGTAGATGAGGACTCACCCGATGAATCTAACGTTGTATTTGTAAGTTAATGGAAAAAAGAATACTCACAGTCACTAAAGCTAGAGATTTAGGCGATGGGATTATCGAAGCAGTTATTGCTTCTGAAAAAGAGGATAGGCATGAAACAATACTAGAGCTGAAAGGCTTGGATACCTCATCATACATGAAAAATCCAGTAGTATTATGGGTTCATGATTACTCTCATCCGCCAATAGGGAAAACACTAAGTCTGAGAAAAAGTGAGGGAAAGTTAATTGCTAAAATTCAATTCGCAATAAACGAGGACTCATTTGCTCATAAGATTTACAAACTCTATAAAGGTGGATTTATGAAAGCTTTCTCAATCGGGTTTATCTCTAAAGAAATGAATGAGAACAGATATACCAAATCCGAGATGTTGGAACACTCAGCAGTCCCTGTTCCCGCAAACTCAGAAGCTCTAGCTCTAGCAGTTACTAAAGGGGTTATTGAAAAAACAGACCTCGAATTATTTGCCGAAAGGCAGAAGGGAAACAATATGAAATTAAAAGATATTCTAGCAAAAAGACTAGAAGACTTAACAGGTGAGGAAAGAGCCTTCCTCATCGAAAATAAAGATAAATTGTCAGAGGCTCAAAAAATAGTATATAGGGAAATCCTTACGGAAGCCGAAGAGTCAGAGGAAACTCCAGAGGAAACCCATGAGGAAGCTCCAAAAGAGAATGAGGAAGTCAAGGAACAACTTAAATCATTAAGCGAGGCTGTGGGTAAAATCTCAGAATTACTTGATGGTCAAGTTGTTAGAAAAGACATCAACCTAGGCGCTCAATCTCGATATTCAAGAGGGCTCAAGAAGGAGGAAAAGACTAAACTCTGGTTCAAAGGATTGGTCACAAACAATTTCTCTGAATACGTTGATGTTGTAGGCAAACAAGCCATGACCACCGACGAAAACGGAGCAATTGTCCCTCCAGAAGAGTTTATCGCAGAAATTTCTCGCCTTGAGGAAGAGTACGGAGTTGCTTCCAGATTTGCGAATGTAAGGCGAACAACTAATAATGCTCTCAGGGGTGTAAAGGGAGGTGATGATTTAGAATTGGTCAAAACTTCTGAGCTTGGGCATAAAGCCAAACAAGAAACAAGCTATGAGCCATATAATCTAACTCACCTAGAGTATACGGGCATTGTGCCTGTATCTGATACTTTGCTTGAGGATAGCGCCATTGATTTATGGGGGGACTTAACTAATAGGTTCGCTCGTGCCAATGTCAAGCGTCAAGATGAGTTGGTCTTAACTGAGAATGATACCGACGACGATGTTTATGGTATCTTAAATGCTCTTGGTACAGCTCAGATTGGAGTTGTAGATTTAGAGGACACATTAGCAGACAAGTTAAACGAGATGTTATACGCTGTCCCCACCCCCTCAATGAGCAATGGAAGATACCTCTTTCATAGAACTTGGTTGGGAGCTATCCAAAGATTGAAGGATAAAGACGGCAGATATATTTGGCAACCTGGCATTGACGGTGGAGTTTCAGGAACTATCTGGGGCGTGCCTTACACCTTAACAGAAGCCATGCCTTCACTTAATGAGGTTCAAGAAGGCGACCCGTTCTTGATTTTTGGTGACATGAAAAACACCACTCTTTCAATCAGAGTACCAATGCAAACCCAGTTCTTTAATACTGGCGTTATCACAGATAGTAGTGGTAATGTTCTGTTGAACTTAATGCAACAGGACGCACAAGCTATTAGAGCTAGAGTGAGAATGAACCAAGTCCACGTTCACCCAGAGGCTTACAGTGTGTTGGTTTTAGGAGATATTAGTTAAAAAGCTAATGTCAATTGAACAGTTGCCCCACTCTTTAGTGGGGCTTTTGTTTTGTGATATACTTAATATATGCTAAAAATAAAAGACATTATTCACCAGGCAATTATAAAGCCATTCATAACAAAGGACGAAGATGAGCATATATACAAACGAGCAAAAAATCGAAGCAGTGCTTCAAAGAGAGTTAACAAACGAGGAGAAGGTAGTTGTCAGCGACGTAATCGAAGCAGTTGGGAAAGCGATAAATTCATATACGGGTAGAAGGTGGTTAGATTTAGATAAGGAGACAGCAGATGAGGAAGTTAGGCACTTCGATGGCAACGGAAAAAGAGAGCTTTTTATAAATGATTTTATCTCAATCTCTAGAATTAGATTTAAAGATTCTCTCGGCACAGTAACCAGCACCCTTCCGGCAAAATCATACATTTGCTATCCTGCTAACAGCAGTTGGAGAAATAGTGTATTTTTGAGAGACAGGTCATTCCCTAGAGTCAGATCAGGAGTCGAGATTAAAGGACTGTTCTATACGGGAGTCGTGCCGGTTGATATTCAGCTGGCTTCCTCAACTCTAGTTGGTCACTTCTTTGCCTCATCAAGAAACGTAGGCGACTTCAAAAAGGAAAGCATTGAAGGCTATTCATATGAAATTTTGACAGGAGACGAGAAAACGTCACAAGACAAAGCAACTCTTAATAAAATAGATTATTGGAGAAAGGTTAATCTTTGATGCTTAACCACACTTTTGAGCAAACCGCTTCAATCATAACCACTTCTTATAATGATGATGGCGACCAGTCTTTTGTTTCATCACTTGAGATAAAATGTAGGTTCAGGTGGATTACTGATTTAGAGCGACCCTCAAATAGGGAGGAGGTTAGAGCAGATGCAATGATGTGGGTAAAACCAAGCGAGATAATTTCAGAAGGGTGGATAATAAAATTCAAAGATGATTTTTTTAGGGTCAGGAGAGTGGTTGAAGCTAGACGATTAAGAGGCGATATAATTTATTTCAAAAAAGTTTTATTAGATAAATATGCACAAGGAATAGAGGTTGTCAGTTAAACAAGAAAACAATACTAGTGCAGTATTAAAAAATATTGAAGGCAAAATCGATTTAGTTTTATCATCAATGGTTACTGATATTTACCGATTGTCTCAACAGCAAGTGCCGGTTAGCGCTGGAGGCGGACACTTGCAGTCGTCTGGTCTTGCTAAAAGGGTCGGCAATTTAAAGTATGAGATAAAATACAACAAAGAATACGCCTCCTATCAGCACCGAGGTATGAGGCGAGATGGGACGCACGTTGTTAAAAATTATACCTATCCAGGCAAAAAATCACACTATCTAACTGACCCAGCAGAACAAATATTAAAAAATCAAAACTCATATATTAAGCGTTTCATTAAATGACTATAATCAAAGACATACACAAATATCTAAAAGACAAAGGATTTAATATCTTTCGGTCTAAAGCACCTCTAAAAATAGAAGATGTGCTATGGATTGTGGAGTCACCTTCGTCTCCTCCAAGCTCAAGTTTAGGATATTACGAGCAAAACTTAGATTTGTGGGCAAGATTTAGAGTAACAGACAACGCTAGAACACAGCTAGAGGAGGTGCAAAAACTAATACATAGGAAAGTAGCCTATAACACAGATAATTTTCATGTTTATTTATCAGTCGCAAATGGACTTGTAACAGATATGGGCGAGGATGTTGAGGGTAGAGCTTTATTTACTTTGCCATTGAGATTTATTTATAGAGCTATAAAGAAATAATATGAATGAACTAAATCTAGACGAATTGCTCCCAGAACCAAGAAAGGTGTTTCTAAACGGAAAAGAATATGAGTGCAAGCACCCAACGGTAGAACAGATGTTGAGAATAGCAGATTTAGAAAGTAAGCTAAGAGGCGTAAAGTCGGCAACAGAAGCAATAAACTTAATCAATGAGTCGATTAAACCGATTATGCCAGAAATAGAGGATATGAGTTTAACCAAGGAGCAGTTGTTCGGTTTGATAAGTTTCATAATCACAGGAACTAAGCCAGAAAGACTACAAAAGGCGAGCGGTATAACGCCAAAAAAAAAATTAGATTCTCAAAAGCAATAGCTTTGTTTTTACATCATTACAGGGCGTACACCTATCAAGATTTACTAAAAGAAAAAGCAATTATCTTTTATGTATTACTAGATGAAGCGATGATAATTGAAGCAGAGGATAATTATTTTACACTTTACTCTAGCATTTTTAATAAGTTCAAAAATAATATTGTTAGTGAAAAATTAAAAAAACTATCAAGAATTTTCGCAGGGGATATAGCAGATGACAACAGAGAACATGATATAATTAAAGACAGGGAACAATTAAAAAATATATTAAAAAAATAGAGACCCCAGCGTGAGTCCAAATAAAGGAGCACAATGCCAGATAAAATCGGCTCAATAATTTGGACAATTTCAGCCAAGACAGACGAACTCCGACAGGGATTAAAAACAGCCCTGGATAAAGTTAATATTTTCAAATCCAGCACAGAAAGTGCTGATAGGTCTAGTAGTAGTTTTGAAAGCACCATTGGACTGCTCTCTCAGTCTTTTACAAGCCTTGATAAATCAATATCAGAATCAGAGCAACAGGTTTCTCAGTTTGGAAAAACAAACGAGGAAGTAAGTTCTGTGTTTCAGCGACACATGGCTGAGGAAGCCGAGATAAGAGCTGGAGCTACTGATGAGATTAACAGAATGACTGATGAGATGTTTGGAACGTCTTATGCAACAGAATCAGCTAGCCAGTCTACAACTCAGTTTGCAGAAGCCTTAAAACGAGTCGACGAGGAAGCGAGGGCTTCTCAAAAAAACATCTTGTCTTTAAAAAGTGCGGTTGAGGGATTAGTAACTGGATATATGGCTCTTAGAGCAGTTAGATGGATCGCAGACCAGCTTCGTGAGTCGGTAGATATTGCTGGTCAAACCGAAAGAGCAATGGCTTTAACAAAGTCAACCATTGAAGCTACCGGAATGACCGCAGGTATAACGGCAGAAAAGATTAGAGAAATGGCTAATGAGATACAAAGAAACACAGCTATTTCTAGTGACTCTGCGCAAGCTGGCATGAACATGCTTCTTGAATATACTCGTATCGGCGAGAATGTGTTCCCTAAAGCTACAGAAGCAATGCTAGATATGGCTACCGCCATCAATGGTGGAGTTATCCCCTCAGCCACTCAGCTTGAATCGTCTGCCAAACAAATCGGCTCAGCACTAAACGATCCTATCAATGGAGTTAGACGACTTACTCAATCAGGAATAACTTTTACTGAGCAACAAAAAGAACAAATCAGAACGCTAGTAGAATCTAATAGATTGGTAGAGGCACAAGGAGTCATTCTAGAAAGACTAGCTGTATTTCAAGGTTCAGCAGAAGCACAAGCAGAAACATATCAGGGCAGAATTGCCAGTTTAAACAACGAATTTAACGATATAAAAAGAATAATCGGTCAAGCAGTTATACCAGCTATTGAGCATTTTATAGAAGGCTTGAGTGTTGGCGGAACTGCAAGCGAAGGTCTTGTGTTTGCAATTAGGGGTCTTATCTCGGCTTTTACTGGTTTAATTACGATAGCGAGAATGGCTGGGATAGCCATAAGCACCGCATTATCGGCAGGATTTGCACTAATTCAAGGGGATTTTCAAACTGCTAAAAATGCCCTAAAGGTTGGGCTTGAAGATATTGTTCAAGAAGGAGTTAAAACACAGGAATCTTTAACAAAGATTTGGAGTAGTGAAGCTTCTAAACAAACTGATTATTCTTTAGCAAACTATAAAGAACAAGAGCAAGGCTCTAGTTCTAAAAGTCAAAAGATTATTGATGATCTAGAAAAAGAAACTGAGGCATATAGACGAGCAGTAGAAAAAAGACAGGTTCAGTTTGAGCGATCAATGGCTGACTTGATTTGGGCACATCAAGATAAGGTCAAACAGTTGAGAGAGGATTTAAGAAATGAGCAAGACACATTTTCAACAATAATGGACGAGAGGACTAAAAAGTTTAATGAGTCAATGCTTGAGATGGAGCAGTCTCATCTAAAAAAAGTAGAAACAATAGAAAAACAACTCGCTAGAGAGGAGCAAAAACAAGACGACAAGGTGGCTGAAGCGCTTAACAAGGGTCAAAAACAACTAGATGAGGAGGAAAAGTTATTTTCTAAGCGTGAAGCAATAATTGAGTCGCAAATAGAGTCTGAACTTGCTAAGGGGGAATGGGCGAGCGACTCAGTTTTAGAAACCCTGAGACGACGCCTTGATAATGAGAGAGCTATTCATGGCATAAAGGTTGATGAGATAAAAAATCAAATTGACGAGGAAACTAAAAAAGCTATTGATGCCCACGCCTACAGGATTGAAGACTTACAAGAAAAACTAAGCGAAGCAACAGCGAGTAACAAAAAAGAAAAAGAGGGCAGGGAACTATCTTATGAAGAGGAAACCACTAAACTACTAAGAGAACATCAACAAAGAGTCAGTAATTTTCAGTCAAGCCTAGATGAAGAGCTATCCATATTAGACAGACATCAAGATAGTGTTGATATGGTGAAAGACCAAGCCAGACTTGACGATATTGCTCGACTAAAAAGACAGTTTAGCGAACAGGCAAAAGAGGAGGAAATTAATCATCGGCAACGAATGAACGACATCAGGAATAGAGGCTCTGAGGCGGGAGTTTCTTATGGACAGTTTTTTAATGACGGACTAAGAGGGATTATACCAGAAGTACAAAATACCTCTAGAAATATTGCCGACACTCTTAAAAGAACAGCTCAGGCAACCTCTAATAGTGACGGCAGAACTTTGGGTCAACTTTTTATGGACGGGATTAAGTTTTCGATTGAGAGCAATAAATATAGTTTAAAAAATCAAATTGAAGACGCATTGAAGTTTTCTATAAGTCCGGTTTGGGGCATAACTAGTGCTATTGGTAACTTGCTTGGCACTAAAGGGTATCCAGCTTTTGCTGACGGAGTTACTAATTTTGGTGGAGGTTTAGCACTAGTCGGAGAAAGAGGACCAGAAATAGTAAATTTACCAAAAGGCTCAGATGTAATCCCTAATGAGAAAATAGGAGAAATAGGTGGTAATATAGTTATAAACATTGACCAGGTTAATGATAAGAGTGATGTTGACATGCTCATTAGAGAGTTAGGGTTCAAGCAATCAATTATGCATTAATATGAAACAATTAAAAATAACAGACAAAGACACATCTAAATCGTTTACTTTTTTTGATAACTCAAATGGAACAATACTCCAATCTTTTAATGGCTTTGAGTATCCAGAGGTCTTGTGCTCAATCGAGGATGTTAGCGGAGTAGGAGGGGCAAACTACGTTACTTCAAAATTTGGTAGGCGAAGAATGTCTTTTCAGGGTGATTTAGTTGGGTCTAACAAGTTTTTACAAAGAAGGGAGTTGTTGTCTGCACTTCGTCAAAGGGGAAAAATGAAGCTTTTTCAAATAACAACCTATGATAACCTTGAACTTGAGTTTGAGGCTGAAATCGTGCGACTCACAATGCCCTACACACACCAAATTCACTCTTTTCTATTCGAGATTCAAGCTCCAGACTGGCGATTTTATTCACAAGACGACTATGATGAAATTTTTAATGCTAATGATGAACTGACAGTTACAAACTCAGGAACAGAGCTTACACAGCCGGTTTTTAGTATAGTTGGTCCCGCTGTGGGAGTTGAGGTTGGAAATATAAGCACTGGAGAGTCATTCCAAATAGATAGTCTTGCCGATGGAGAGATAGCAGTCGTGGATGTTTTAGAAAGAGTTGTGACCCTAGGCGGTGAAAGGGAATTTTCTATATTTACCGGTGATTTTTTTGGTTTACAGCCTGGAAAAAACATTATAGAATTTTCAGTAGCTTCTGGGGACAGCCCCAACACTCAAATGAGAGTTGATTACAAATTTGCTTATTTAGGAATCTAACATGACACTAACATTCGATTGGTATTTACAAGGCTCATCAGATACCAAAATTGATGATACTGACAAACTTTTATTTTCATCTGGTGAGTTTGACGAGAGAATAGTGGCAGGAAAATGCAACGACTCAACCCATGTTAAAACTGACGTTGGGGCTAATAAATCAGACGGGAACTCACCAAATAACAACAAGTATCTGACAAACAGCACAGCTTCTTTAAACGGAGGATTGCCACGAAATATAAACACAGTTCTTGACTCTGAGGCAACTATTAAACTAGAGCTTAACCTAGGAGATGACTTTCAAGTAGAGGACGCTATTTTTTACGCCTATCAGGAAAGTAGCAATGTATCTCCCGATGGGTTGATATTCTATTCAGCTGAGACCGGAAACTCTAAATGGAGTGATATCGGAGGCAGAGGAAACGCTCTCGAGCTGGGTGACAAAACAATAGACAGCAACAAACAAACTTATTACTTACTTGCTAGTGTTTGCCTAACCGCAGGAGGAAGGCAAACTGGCACAATGAAGTTTGAAGGAGTTATAAAATGAATTTTGACAAAGATTTACCAGACCATTTCTTTTTTAAAAGTTGGACCAAGCCTAAAAAAATAAATTATTTGCACCCGTTCAGTACGGAAAGAGGCTCGGTAAACAAAGATAAGGTCTATTCTGTTGCAGAGCTTGAGTTTGATAGTTATAAAATACAAATTTGCATAGATGGCGAAAGCTGTTGGATTAAAAAATGCTAGGATTTACACCAATAGGAGCAAGTCCAGTAGGAGCAGTACTAAGCTTTCAGTTCGCATGGGTTTCTAGTAGAGAATGGGAAACTAGGGGGCAAGAAAAGGTTATTACTGATATTGAGTTTGAAGCAAGCGGAATAAAAATATTTCACAAACCGCTTGATTATAGGGTGTTAGTCAAAGATGAAACTGGAAAGACTGTTGGTCAAGTAAATTATAGAACTATTTCGTTTAACAAGAGATTAAATAACTATGGTCAGGCAGATTTCGACATTAGAGTAAACAAAAGTTACGACTTAATAGATTTACGAAAAAACACCATTGAAATTTATCGGGATTATGACAGGGACAGAAACTTAGTCTGGGCTGGTGAGCAAGCGGTTCGCCGAAGCCAACTAAACTCTAAGGGCAATAATTGGTCAGAGGTTACCTGTTATACGTGGTTTGAGCAATTGTTTCATAGATTTACCGAGGAGTTTGAAAGATATGAATTGGAGGACGCAGGAGACGTTATTAACGGGCTAATAGCTTCTACACAAGCTAAGCCAGACGGAAGTTTTAATATTATAGAAGGCACTATTGACGAAACTTATCTGGCAGACATTATTTATCAAAATGACAATATAGGGGGCGCAATTTTAGGACTTGCAGATGGAGGACTGGATTTTGAGATAACCGATGAAAAAAAACTAAATATTTCAAGTATTATCGGCGAGGATAAAACAAATGACGTGATCATAGAGTATGGACACAATGTTACCAACATGACAATTACCGAGGACTTTAGTCAACCTGCCAACCAATCTTTAGTTTTGGGAGAGGTGATAGAGGATGAGAACATCCAAAGAATTGAAAGAACCAATACTACTTTAAGAAGTGAGTATAAGTTAAGACAAACTAGGCTTAACCAGCTAGAGCCTGCTATTTTAGCAATATTTGAGGATAAAGGGGACGCCTCTATTCGAAAGCTTGGCAGACCTTTGATTAAAGTTGATTTTAACTTGATTAAAAACATTACTCCATCAATTGACAAATTTACGGTTGGTGATGGAATTAGACTAATAGTCAAAGACGGAGTTTATGATATTGACGAGGAGTATCGAGTTTTTGAGTGGCAAGTAACTTTCGATAAACAGAATACAGAAAAATTATCACTCATTTTAGGAAAATTCACAATATGAGCCTAAACACTATTGAGCAAGACAACATTTTAGAGGTTGTAGCTAGACAAGAGCAGAGGATAGCTCAGCTTGAGGCTATGCTAAATGGTCAGGGAATACGAATGGCAAGAATAGCTGACGCCTCTATTACTGACGCAAAAATACAAAGCCTAAGTGCAGACAAAATAACTACCGGCACTTTAAGCGTAGGGGTAACTATTAGAATTAGAAATGAAGCCGATACTGCTGACCAAGGAGCTATCGGGTATTTGGGATAATATGCCAAAAGGACTAAATATCATCGAAAGAGCCAAGCTAACCAGAAGGCTACAAGTAAATCAAAGGAGGCTAAATAAACTAGATGAGCTGTTTGCAGGTCAGCCAGTAGGAACAGCCAAGTTTTTAGATTTATCTATTACTTTAGCAAAAATAGCAGGTGTTTCAGCCGATAAGATAACTACTGGGACTTTATCGGTGGGGGAGCAAATTATTATTAACGACGGGACAACCGATAGAGTTTTAATTTCAAGAGATGATATAAGAATTTCTAAGCCAGGAGTAGATGTAAAAAAGAACATAACAGAAACAAATAAGAAGGATTTTATTCTATTGAGTTTAACTGAGCTACACAAAATGAGATTTGCGGGATTTGTTACTGGAGGAAGCTACACACACAATTTAGGGAAAGTGCCTGTTTACTTTGCTTGGAAAGTAGATAGTGTTGTTACTCCAACCAAGTTTAGTCTTTTAGCAACTGATTCTATACCAAAGGCAACCTCAACTAAGATAATTGATTTACCAAATCCAGCCTATTTAATTATTTTTAACGAAGGGTTCAATCCATGAGCAATTATGGCTTTATTTGGACAGATGGAACTGATATAAGCGATGCAGAACTGAAAAATATCATAATAAGTTCTGAACATCCTTGCCTAAAGTTTGCAGAAAGCGGAACTGGAAGTGTCACATATACCCACGACGGTAGATATCAAGATGTATTAATAAAGGCGCACAATCTTGGATATGAGCCAATGTTTTATTTTGCAACGCAATGGCTTGACATAAATACAAACAATTTAGTAACCAATTACAGAAGAGGACCTTTTACAGATTCTTTATCAGGAAGAAGTATTTATTTTACAGCTAATGCCTATTCGACCACCACCCAACTAAGACTTTCTATTGGCTCTTTTACTGGCTCTGGAGCTAAGTCAGTAACAGCCAAATATATGTATCTTATTTATTACGATCCAGACTTATGAGCAGAGGAATCAAATTTGCTAAAGATGGAAAAACCATCGCCTCAACAAACCCAGATGATTATAATTTTTGGACAGCCTATCCGCCTCTTAATTTTCTTGAAAAAAAAAGCACAACAGTTACAGCCAAACCAAGTGTTAAGAGTGGCACAAAAGTGGTTTCTCATAGCTATGGTTTCAGTCCTGTGGTTTTTGTGGAAGTACAGAAGCAAGGAGGCACAAAATATTTATTGCCGGCTCAAGAATTTGATTACATTGCTTGTGATTTTGGACTTTACCAGGTTTTGCAGTTTGGTTATTCAGTTTTTGACAGCAAGGTTGAAGTTTATTGGACAGCCGATTGCGCTCTAATGGGAAGCAGTTATGGAGTACTTTATGATCAGGTATTTAATATCTATCTTTATTTTTATTTATGGGAACTTGGAAAGACCTTTCCATTTTCTTAATATGATATACTAATTGTATGAATATAAAAAATCTTTCACTATCTTTAGTAGCTACAGCCCCAACTCCAGCAACAACTGGGACAAGTTTGGTTCTAGAATCAGGCACAGGAAGCAGATTTCCTAATACTGATGATGAGAGTTTTTACGTTACTGCCATGCCTCCAGGCGAAAATCCACATATAGAAAATAGTGAAATATTAAAGGTAATAGACATCACAGGCGATACCATCACAATGGTTAGAGAACAAAGAGGTTCAACCGCTAAATCAATAGGGGTTGGGTGGATAATAGTGAATGGAGTCTATGCTGAGGATGTTTCCGGCATTTTAGAAGCCCTAGACGCATTAAACATAGAAGGTGACCCTGACAACAAAGTCACTACAACCCTTAATGAAAACGACTTCGCTTCTGACTCTGCAACCGCTCTAGCCACACAAAAAAGTATTAGGTCTTATGTAGATAATGTAGCTGAAACTTTATCCAGTGCTGACGGCTGGATAAGTGCCAATGAGAACTGGACTTACTCTAGTGCAACTGAAATAACTGTTCCTTCTGGGGCGACTAGTAAATACCAAAAAGGCGACAAGATTAAATTAACGCAAGGCACGGTCAAATACTTTTATATTATCAAGGTCGAGGATACCACCTTAACCATCACAGCAGGTAGTGATTACACTTTAGTAAACTCAGCAATTACAGAAAATTACTACTCTAAAGTAGAAAATCCACAGGGGTTTCCAGGATATTTTTATTACAATGTACAGTGGAAAGGTTCAACCACAAACCCGACAATAGGCAATGGTGTTTTAATCGGCAAGTTCAAAATAAGTGGAAGTTTTATCTCTATAACAATATATTTAAGGACAGGTTCAACCACAACCTATGGGAAAGGGTATTATGGTTTGACTTATCCTGGACAATGGGCAAAACCACCAAGTGAAGAGGATTATGCAGGAGCAACCCATTGGTTAACAGGATTTGGACACATAAATGGCAAGTGCTATTTTTTAGGACAAGCAGGAGCTGAAAGACTTAGATGTTCTGGGACTAAAGAAGGAACTTGTACCCCAACTTATCCAGAAACTTGGAAATCTGGGGACATATTATCACTAACTAGTACAACAGAATTTCGTGGTTAAATGACTAACTTAATAAAAAAAAATCTAGCTTATGGATAACATTCTTGAAAAACTGCAAGGTTTTTTTAACCTTCTTAACTCAGCCAAAACAACTTTATTCACAATCGGGGTGGTTATTGTGGCTTTACTTAATATTTGGCTTAGCCATCAACTTGTTCCTGTTGTGGATAGCGTCAAAACTAATTCAAGAGATATCCAGATAGTAAAGGCGGAAGTAGAGCTGGTTAAGAAAGATTGCACCAACTTACCTCACGAGGTAGAATTGAGGTTAGACGCTAGATTAAAAAAAATAGAGAGTGATGTTGAGCGGTTGGATGATAGGAACTTGGAAATCTATAAAATACTAATCAATAGATGACGATAGACGAATGGGTTAAAAAATACGAAGGAAAAAGTGTGGGTTATCCAGAAGGTAGTTATGTTGGGCAATGTTTGAGTTTGGCAAAATGGTTTATTAAAGATATTTACAAGATTAACCCACCAGCAAGTGGCTGTAATGGGGCTAGATGTTACTGGTCGATATTTCCTAGTCCTTTAGGCACAGTCTTAAAGAAAGTGCCAAATACCCCTACTCTAGTGCCTCAGAAGGGCTGGATTGCAGTCTGGAATGAGAAGGTTGGTGATGGCTATGGACACATCTCGGTTGTCCTGTCGGCAAATGTGAACACTTTTGTGTCACTAGACCAAAACTGGTACTCTAAACTCGCTACCAAAGTTACACATAATTATACTAACGTCTATGGCTTTTTAGCCCCTTTAGAAACTACTAATAACAATATGCAAGAACTACTTAACAAATACTCTGTCAAAACAATAGAGGAGTTAGATAAGAAAATATTTGAACATCTTGGCTTGGACTGGGGCAATGCCGAGAATGCTAATAATAAATCTCACCTTGCCTCAGATAGGCGAAAGATAATAAAGCTAGAAAATGAGGCAATCGCTCGTGAGAACAAGATAACCAACCTAGAGGGTCAAGTGGCAGTCTTAAAAATGGAAAAGGCAAAGGTCACTCAAGATTTAAAGGACGCTAATGCCAGACGAGTTTTAGTAGAGGGTGAACTAAAAGAGGCACAAGACGAGATTAAAAGACTAAACGAGTTAATCAAGAGTGATACTAAGACTTTAGAAAAGATAATTGCTGAGAGAGAAAAGCAAATCAGCGAGTTAGAAGGTGAGGTTAAACGGTTGGAGAACACAAAGATTAACCAGTCTGAGCTGGTCTCTAAATTCTTAGAGCAGGTTATTCAAGGATTGGGTAACTATGGTGGTGAAAAAACCCTAGAGGGTGTCTTAAACTCAATCTCACAGCGAGAGGCTCAAAGAGAGGAGCTTAAAAAAAGGGTGGCAGAGCTTGAGGCTAACCCTCTAATAAAAATTTTTCAAGCATTAAAGGATTTAATCAGATGATAGAACTAGAACAGTTTGCACTAGCTTCTTTTATGCTAATAGGGCTAGTTAATGGCTTTCAGTTAGCACTAAACAAGGAGTTTAAATCATTTGCCCTGTTTGCCCTAGCTGTAACAGCAGGAGGCGTTTTTGGGCTTCTTAACTGGTTCTCATTACCTAGTTTAGAAATAGGACTAGCTGTTGGTTTATCAAGTTCAGGAATTTACAAGACAGCAAAGAAAATATCAGGATATTAGGTTTAAGAAGGTTTTTAGTTTTAAATTAGACTGATACACGAATTAGAGTATAGATAGGTCTGCTGAATTTTTTACTATTAAATACTGCTAGATATAGACCTTCACAAACTACCACTAGGTTAAAGACGAGGCGGTTTCTTTGACCTAGAACTTATGAAAGAAAGATATTTAGTTAAATGTAGAAAATGTAAGTGGTGGTTTTATACATACGACCATGACACAAAATGGCACAGTAAATGTAAACCAGTTAAAAAAGAAAGGCAAAAACTACCAAAAGGATATGCACACAAAAGACACTCGGTTTTAATAAGAGATAAAAATATTTGCCAAGAATGTGGAACAAAAGTAGTAGAAAGAATAACCCACGTTCATCATATTGATAGAGATTATAAAAACGATAGCTTAACAAATTTAGTTACATTATGCGCAAGCTGTCATAAAATGGTTGAGAATAATGACGATTACACAAAGTTAAGTGATTTTAAACTGCAACCTGATGAGAGTTTTAAAGATATACCTAAACCTAAAGAAAGAAAGCCAGTAAAAAAACATTTATTTACTAATATAAAATAATTACTCTTATGTTCTTAATACAGGTAGAACTTTAGACTTTACTGCCTCTGAGGCAGGTGATGTAGAGGGTGTTTTCACAGAGCTGAGGGTAACCAATCCTGTTGCTGACCAATCAGTAACCTGCACCCTGCAAGAAAACGTGGCTTCTGTTTGGACTGATAGAGTTTCCAAAACCTTAACCTATGAGGAGATAGCTGGTGATTATGCACCCATTTTACTAGGCAAGGCAGTGAGTGCTATGTGGGTTTATTTTGAGTTTGATAGCCTGTTTTCAATTACTACTGACCCCTCTAAGTATCGAGTTAAATTTCTCTCAACAGACAATGGAGCTTATATAGCTCGTGCCACGTCAACTCCTAGTAATGTGTTTGCAGTAGTAACCACCCTGCCAACCTTTTTCTCTACCAATGATGATATTGTCCTTAATAATAAAATAACCTTTAGGGTTGACCAAGATATTGAGTGTGCAGGTTTTTATCTAGGCAATGATAGTTCGCTAAAGTGGGAGGAAAATCCTGTCTCATCTTACAGTTTAAAGATAACCGACTTATGGATGGGCTGTAACACAGAGTTTAATATCGGTTCAGAGGATAACCCCATTCCTTATGAAAAACAAGCAGAGTTCCAAGTTACTACTCTAAGAGCGCCTTTAGTTTGGGCTGGTGATGTGCCTTACAGAATTAAGATATATGGCGAGAAGCCAGAAGGAATTAAAACCACCTCTACTACTACATCAAACACAGCAACAGTCAACCTCGCTACTCAAGATGACATGAGTGATATTTGGCAAGTGGGTGATAACATCATCTGCCACTCAGGCTTGAACTCAACCTCTCGCACTATTACGTATATCTCGGGCAAAGATATATCTATCAACGGCACTGCCTATCCAAGTAAAGATTATCCTATTTTAAACGCAACTGTTTGGGAGAAATGCGGAGTAAAAGGAGCAATGGTAATCTCTCGCATTGCTGGCAACCCACATGAGATTTGTTTTTCAGGAGTATTCTTAAATGGAGGTCTTCTAAATATTCAACTAGCCTATAACGCTTCACAACAGCAAGTTACTAGTGCCTCGATTGAAAAGATTAAGCCTGTTTTATTAGAGTATATTACAGGTGGAGGGCTAACGCTTGACTCTACCAATGTTATCTCTGGTAATGCTGACATTCAAGAAAGATACTCAGGCTCTATCATTAGGCATTACTACGCCCATAAATCAAGCTCACAAAATTTTACAATAGTAAGTAGGGTAAAATACATCTTATCCGATATTTACACAGGCGGTTACTTAAACAAGGCAAACATCCAACTATCCAACAGCACAATAACTGATATGAGTGTTTCTTTAGACGCTTGGCAGGGAAATGTTTGGACTTATTACAGCGTTAGGCTAGACGGCTCTAATATTATGATTAACAACTTTAAGGCTAACAACGTCTGCGTGGCACTAAGCGGAGTAAACATCACCTTTAATAATAGTAAGTTCAACAACATGAGAGGGAATGCTAGAGCTATTACTGCTGTTGGGGCTTTAACCAATCTTGTGTGCAAAGACTGCGAGTTTGGTCAAATAGTGCCTAATGGAGCTTCTTTTGAAACTTTACCTGATAACTATATTGAGGCTAAGTTTGAAAACTGTCTACTAGATACAGAGGTTGTTGCAGACCAAACACAGCTTTTGCAAGGCAGTAGGGTTTTGTTTCCTTTTTACAATCAAGAGAGTAAAAGTAACTATGCTTATTTTAAGACAGGTACAATCACTACTACTGGTGATGGGCTAACCGATACCACTACTAGAACACCAGGAGCAGGCAAGTTTGCAATGAGATTTGAGCCAGTCAGTAAAGAGCTGTTTGAGTTTTCATCAACCATTCCTACTGGAAACATTAAAAACAAAACAATGACTGTGGCGGTTTGGTGCAAGATAAACTCCGACCTTTTCTATCAAGATGAGTACCAGTTACCCAGGCTTGCAGTTAAGTTTGACAACCAGACAGTAGTTTCTAAAGAGGCAAAAAAAACTACCTCTTGGCAACTTATACCTGTTAGTTTCACTCCCTTAACCGAGTATGGACAAGTAGAGGTTACCTTTTCTGCTGAGACTGACAAAACAGGCTCTGACGCTTATGTTTACTTTGATGACTTCTCAACACTTTTTCCAGGTGGCTATCAGCTAGACACACAAGGATTTGATTTGTGGGCTAATGCTCTACCTGTTGCTCCTTACTTGTCTACCAACCTATCAGCTAAAGATGTCTGGACTGCTCTTGAAACCGATGACTATGGGGAAAACAGTATGGGAGAGAGAGTGAAAAAGGGAGCTAAGATTAAATACATTGCAGATGGTATACCTTTATACGAATGAGTTTTATAGAAAACAAAAGACGAGTTAGAGAGATTTACGGCATTGCCGAGAACGATAAAAGGTACTCTATTCATCACATCTGTTTTAGAAGCGACTTTAAGGGAGCTGAGAGAAAAAACATGCACAACAAGGAAAACCTGATACCTTTAAAAAAAGAAGACCACAGATTACTGCACCAGCGGATACAAGAGCTAGAAAACGAGATAAAAGCAACAAAGAAAATCAAAAGAAAGAAACGCTGACTTTAACCATATTAAATCCTGGTGAGGATACAGGCTAGGGGTTGTCCTCTAGCCTGTTTTTATGTTAGGATAAAATTTAACCCCCCTCATACCTATACGGTTTGAGGAAGAAAGGCACTATTCCTGCTAAATCATAGTGCTTTTAGATTAGCCAGGTTGTTGGGCAGGCAACCTGGCTTTTTTTTTCATTATTGACAGTTTGTTTGAAATCGTATATAAACAATATTGTCCATCTTAAAGGTGGCGTTCCTACGGCAAGCAGGGACAAAAATAAGAAAGAGAAGACCGTTACTCTCTGGTAAGTTAAAGACTTGCCGAAATCTCTTTCTTAGACTTGCCAGAGATTAGCGGTTTTTTTATGATACACTTTCCACCACTACAAGCAGAAGATATAAACAAACCGATTGTCTGGGCAGGGCAGTCGGTTTTTTTGTGTTTTTTTATACCGACTGGAAGCCTAAGTCGCCTGAAACGTCGGTTCACAGAAAAGTGGGCGAACTAATAGCCGATAGCGTTTATGCGGAAATTAGTGTTAGCACAAAGAAAGGTGATGACCCTTCAAGAGGTTGGAGGACACCTTCCCCGATACTGAAAAATAGTATCGGTGCTTAGACCGCCTAGAGTAATGTCTAGCGAGATGCGTAAGTAACCTCTTTTATATTATTAAGGTGCTGGGAAGCACTTTAGCCTCCTGCGTTTGTCGGAAATATCTTGCTTGTAAACTACCACTTAATTTATTAAACCCATGACCATTAAAAAAAACTTGATCAATTAAGAGATCAATGGACTAAGTTTCCAGAAAAGCGTAAAATAATCGAGCTTCAAGCTCTTATTGTAAAAAAAGGCATCGAGTACTCTAAAGAAGATCTACAACTCCAGAAAGATGTTGTTTCTGATCTACTAAGATGGTAAAATTATTCTAACCGCAGGAAGCTTCGCATAAGTCGCCTGCGGTATTTTTATTCGTGCTTGACAACGTCATCTTTTAGTGCTATACTATTTATATAAATAAAGGAAAGGACTTATGCAAAAACTCACTCTAAAAGATTTTTTATTTTCAGAAGTAGACCATTGTTATTATTCTGGGGATTTTATGCTTGCCCCAACATTTGGAGGATTTGCTGTATTTATAAATGGTGAGCAATATGGAACAAAACCATTCCCTCATAAAGAAGCACTAGAATTAATTAATGAATTAAGAGAGACCAATAAGGAGGAAAGACAATGAACTTATATATTAAATTAAATAATGCCAGATATGAGTTACAAAATTTAAGACTTAAAAAATCAGGCTTAAACAAGTATTCAAGCTATAATTATTATGAATTAGGTGATTTTTTACCAGCGATAAACTCCCTGTGTTTGAAATATGACATGACGACAAGGTTTAATATCATAACAGATAAAAATAGTGAAAAGGCGATTTTAACCATAATAAACTCGTCAGAGCCACAAGAAAAGCTGGAGTTTATTTCACCAACCGCAGAAGTTGAGATCGGAAAGAAAAAAGACGGCACAGGCGGAGCTGAGCCTATTCAAAACTTGGGGGGAAAGATTACCTATATGAGACGCTATATGTTAATGACAGCTTTCGAGATGGTTGAGTCTGACAGAGTAGAGCAGATAAATCGTGAACTAACAGGGTCTATATCTGATGATGATTTAGAAAAAATAAACAAAACAAGAACACAATCACAACTAATAAAGGTTTGTTCTGCACTAAAGACAAAATATAAAACTAATTTAATCACCCCTCACTATGAAAGAAGAATTGAGGAACTAAAACAAGACGAAGTAGAGTTGCAAAAGAAAGGCAAGAAATGAAAATTTACGACAACATAATTCAAGGCACAGAAGAATGGTTTCAGGTTAGGTTGGGTAAGTTTGGATCGTCTGATGCACAGGCTGTTGCTTCTTGCGGAAGGGGACTAGACACAATTTGTTTTCAAAAAGTAGCAGAGATAATCATTGGCAAGCCACAAGAAAGCTACACCAACGAACACATCGAGAGGGGAATAAAAACAGAATCGATGGCTAGGAGTGCCTATGAGATAGAGACCGGAAATTTAGTAACACAGGTAGGATATATTGAAATTAGTGATTATGTTGGGGGGTCTCCAGATGGAATGGTAAAAGGGGACGGATTAATCGAGATAAAGTGCCCGTCAGACGCCAACTATATAAGGACTATCTATGAGGGCAAGATTGACAGCAAATATATTTGGCAAATGCAACATCTAATGCTCATTACAAACAGGAAGTGGTGTGATTTTGTCGTGTTTAATGAGAATTTAGACAAGATTAGAATCCAGCGTGTAGAAAGAGATGAGGAGGCAATCGAAAAGATTAAGGTTGGATTGGAGTCAGGAGAGAGAAAAATAAAAACTATTTTAGAAAAAGTAAAAAAAGGATAAATATGAAAAACGAACTTTATGAGCAATCAGTAAAAAGAATTCAGTCATTTGATTTTTTTAACGAGGTAGTCTTAGAGATTCAAAAAATAACCGACGCTCTTACCAGCCGTGAGATTGGAAGGTGGTCAGGAGACGAACTGTCGAGGGCGATCTCTAAACTAGCGATCCTTAGGGTGAATTTGGGTCAGGAAATGTCTGACGCAATTGCTAAATATGATTTTAGTTATCTATCTAGAAAAATAAAATACGCTAAAGAGTGGAAACCAACCAAAGAAAAACTAAACGCTCAACTAAATAAGGCAACAGTTAGCGACATCGAAAACGAGATCGTAAATAAAATATCAGATATACAGTCAGCAGAAATCGAGAACAAACACTACGCAGATCAATTAAAAACGATTTATGATTCTACAGAGACTCTAATCACCGCCCTCCAAAGCAGATTGGGATTTCTAAAACAAGAAATGCGAGAGACAGCGACTTACAAACATTAATAACTTTTAACAGCAGTTGGTTGCCTTATCGGGATTTACGAACTGCTACTAAAAATTATTAATTAAGAGGTCTATATGTATATAAAATCTAAAGCCAGAATAAATAAAGACAAAAGTCAAGCTAACTGGGAAAGACGTATGTATATTTTTATTAAACGAAATCAAGGTTGGACATACCAACAAATTGCAGACACTATTGGAACTTCACGTCAAAATGTAGCCGAGATTTATGGCAAGATTAAAAAAATGAGTATTGAGGAGTTAGAACAAGAGTATCTAAATTGGGGCTTGACAGATACTAAAAAATAGCATATATTAAAAACAATATGTATATGAATTTTTTTCTCCCATTTTTTTTAAGAGCCTTTATTAAAGCAAAAACCACTCCTGAGTTGCTTGTTGAACCACCAGTTGAGGTGGTAGAGGAAGTTAAGGCAAAAGAACCCAAGTGGTCAGGAACAGCCAAAGTAACCGCCTACTCTTGCGGAGGTGAGATGACGGCTAGAGAAAAAGCAATCAACTGCCCAAACGGCATTACTGCCACAGGAACTATCCCACAGCCTAAAAAAACAGTAGCTTGCGACAGGGCTAATTTGGGCAGAACTTTTGAGATTGAGGGGTTGGGTAAAGTAGTTTGCGAGGACACTGGTGGTAGTATCAAGGGGGCAGGAAGGTTTGATGTTTATCTTGAAACAATCCAAGAAGCCAAAGAGTTTGGCGTTCAATATTTACCTTATAGGGAGGTTTTATGACAAAAAAACTTCGTGTTTTAGAAATGTTGGAAATCGCAGGTCAGAGAGGACTAACTGTTCATGAGATGATAATGAAAGGCGGTGGCAATGATGTTAGAAAGTACATCAGTGAGCTAAGAAGGGCTGGTGAGGACATTACAGATAATTGGGAGAAAAAGGGTAGAGAAAAGTGGAAGCGATATTATCTAGTTAATTAATCTATTGAATTATGACAACAATGAAAGAAATATCAGAGAGAATAACAGAGCTAATGCAGGAGCTAAACATGGACACTAAAGATGATATTCTTGTGCGGAAAATTAGAGTTATTTATTATCAAGCTCGTCTTGACCAGATAGATAAAGACCTAAAACAATTAAAAACTAAAAAATAACCTTATGCAATTAAAATCAAGAAACATCATAAAAACAACTTTTGAAAGAGTGAAAGAGGACAAACTAACTTATGTCTCTACCTTTAGGATAAATGGAAAAGAGTTTGAGGTAAAGGCAGATTACCCGTTTTTCTTAATCGGGCAAGAAGCACTGGAAAATCTATTGCTTGAGTTTTCAGATGACGTTTTAAGCTGTGAGGCTATTGATAGCACAGTTGATAATCTAATTTTTGAAAGTAGTAATTAAAAAGGACATATGAAAGAACTGACACTAAAAAAGCTAGACGAATTGGAACAGGGTATTTTTGCTAAAGGTGAAACAGTTGATAGTCCAGAGGGTGACAATATGGCTAATACGGGTAATAGAATTAAATGGGTGGCAGTCAGAGGTGCAATAAACGATTGGGCAATTTATTTAGATAACCCCTTTGAGCCAAAGAATAGTTTTGAAGATGTGGCTAATTGGGGGGATAAATTACATAACCGAGAAACAATTAAAAAATTAGTGCCTTGTGATGATGAAGCTCTAGCAAGGTATAGGGATTAAACTATGAAAACATACACTATTGACGGTGTAACCGTTACAGAGGAGCAGTTAAGAAAAGTAATTCAAGAAAATCCCGAACTAAAAGAACAAGCAGAAGAATTATAAATATTTAAGTGAAAGGAGTATTATGAAACCACAAAAAGACTACACCAGACACGCTATCTGGGCTATTGTAGCTTACTTGGTTATCTTTTCAGCAGGAGTGGTAACCTTAGCACTAGGAGTAAGTGCCTTATGGAGTTTGGTTTAAAGTAAAAAGAGTTTGCCAGTTCTCTTTCAAAAACTGGCTAAAGAAATGAAACTAAAACTAGACATTGAGATTAAGCTTGCCAAACCATTACCGCCCAGAAAGGTATGTATGTCCAAGCAAAAGAGTTTAACCTTTGTCCAGATTTATTATTTACAAATCTTAATAAGGAAAAAATGAAAATAGTATTGAGAGCATTTAATAATAAATTACAAGGAGTAATGGAAGTGCCAGAAAACACCACTCCAAGATTCAAACTAGCTCTTGAGCAACCGATACAGATAGCTAATTTTGGTTTTACTAAGAAGGATAATTTTAATTTAATGAAATCGCCAATTAAAACAATCTGTGTTTTTGAATGGACTGGTGGAACATTTGTTGAAGAAGGACACGAGTTTAATGGGGCAAGAGAATATCAATTAGTAGACATTGAAAAACTATGAAAGGAAAAAATGAAAGTAATTAAAATATATAATCAACATAGGAGAGATTGCTATATTGATTTAGAGTGTGAGAGTTGTGGTAATAAGGAAATTGAGGTATCAGCTTATGATGATAGAAACTTTTGGGATAATGTTGTTCCAGATTTCAAATGCGAAAAGTGTGGAAAGTCTAGTAATGATCTAGGCACTGAAAAAGAATATATTGGTACGAAGTATCCAGAAGGTTATCAAATATGACAGAAGTAGAAAAACAAATTAAAAAAATACTTGATGATTGTCCAGAAGTTAATAGAAGAATATTGGAACTTCAATTAGAAACACTGGTTATAAAAGCTAAAAGAGAACAAATGAAGGAAGATCACAAGTCAACTATAAAAACATGGAGGATTGAGGGCAATATTGGTGGAGATCTAAACAACCCATTCCCATTAAAAGGAGAAAAATGAAAGGAAAAAATGAAACACTATCTTGGATCAGTCTTAATTGTGCTAGTCGCTATGATAATCTCTGCTTTTTTGATAGCTGGAATGTTTTGGGGAATTAAACTAATTATAGAAGGCTGGCAAGTAGTAGAAGAAATGGGAGAGTTATTATTAACTAAATAAGGATATATGGAAAAAATAATATTATTTTTAATCTGGTTAGCAATTGTTGGAATTATGGCAGTAGCAGTAATTCAATTACTAGTTAAATAGGAGAATATGACTAAACAAATACAGACAGTGGGAGGAAAACTAAAAGACAGTATCGGGGCAGTTCTTGCCAATCACAACCTTAGACAAAATGAAGGATTGTTTTTAGCCCTGTGTGAAGTAGGGGCTAATGCTATTGGTTTAGCCCAACAAGAAGCGGTGGAGCAAGTAATCACTAAAATACAAGACTTAGGTTGGATAGGAACTTTACAAAGACAAGAACTGGAGCAAGAACTTGAAGCCCTAAGAGGATAAGATGACTAAGCCAATAGATGGTGAAAAAAGATGGGTAAAAAGAAAAGGCTGTAAAAACTGCGCTAAACAGTGGGTAGTTGATGGCATTGATGAAGATGGTGAAGAATATGGTCGGTGGTTTGTTGTCCCGATGACACCTGGGAAGCATTTTGAGTATGTTAGCGAGGTTTTTGACCCAAAAGAACGCACATATTTATTAAACGCATATTTTGATCCAGACACAAATACGTTGAGGTTTAATCAGAAAGGACAAGATGACTAAACAACCAGAAAAAATTATTGAGTTGTCTAATGGTAAAAAAGTAAGCGAAAGCACAGTAATAGAAGCCTTAAAAGGATTAGTTAAATAGGAGAATATGAAA
>CAZAFQ010000002.1:0-28381 GCA_964484885.1 uncultured Candidatus Saccharibacteria bacterium
ATTTTGCAATTTTAAAAGGGGCGAGGAAGGTCTTTGCAATTGACGTTGGAAAAGGTCAACTGGCCGAGAAATTGCGGAAAGATTTAAGAGTAGAGGTAATGGAAGAAACTGACTTTAGAAGCGTGGAAAAGCTTGGGAAAGTTGATTTTTTTGTCGTTGATGTTTCATTTATCTCTTTAAAGAAAATTATTCCTAAGATTGCGGCTTTAAGAAGTGAAGGGTCTCAAGCGGTACTTTTGATTAAACCTCAGTTTGAAGTTGGGAAAAAAGAAGCGAGCAGAGGCAAGGGAATCATAAAAAACGAGACGTTGAGAGAGAATGTGATCAATGAGATTATTGATTTTGCTCGTGCTCTGGATTTTGAAATTTTGGGCATAACAACCTCTCCGATTAAGGGAGCCAAGGGTAATATCGAATATTTGTTATGGTTAAACTGTTCTCAGAAGTGACATTATGGTTTAATAATTATTGTTAATAGCTATTAAATATGAAATTATCAATTATTATCCCGGCCTATAATGAGGAAATCTCGTTAGAAAAAAGCATCCCCTTAATTCTTAAGGCTTTTCCTAGGGCTGAGCTGATTGTAGTAAATGATGGCAGCTTTGATCGAACTAAAGACATCTTGAGCCAGTTTAATATTAAAATTATTAATAATGAAAAAAACCTAGGCAAAGGGCTTTCTCTTAAGCGGGGAATTTTAGCAGCTGAAGGAGAGCTAGTCATATTTACAGATGCTGACTTGCCCTTTAGGATTGAGGGCATAAAAAAAGTCGCCGAGGCGTTAGAGGAAACAGGCGCCAATATCGCTATCGCAGAAAAACTAGAATATCGCAAAAATGCCAGTTATTTGCTGGCGCGAGCGATAGTCAAATTTTTCATCCGAGTTTTTTTATCGATTCATTTCAAAGATACTCAAGCTGGCCTAAAAGGCTTTACGAAAAATACAGCCAAGGAAATTTTTCAAATTACAAAGATTAATCGGTTTGCTTCTGATATTGAAATTCTTTTTTTGGCAAAACAAAAAAACTTTAAAGTTATTTCTTTGCCTCTTCAAGTTGCTTCCGATAATTTAAGACCGAGCAGCTTTAATTTGAAAGAAGGGTTTTTGTTCCTCCTAGATATTATTAGAATAAAGATAGCGAAGTATGATGAAAAAAATTATTAATTTTTTTTCAAATCCTGATCGACTTATAACCCTGGGATTGTTTATAATTGCGTATTTATTTATTTTTTTAGTGTTAGATATAAAATATGTGTTTACTGATACTACTATTACTGGTGGAGACACTGGTTCCCATATATATATTCCCTATTATTTGAAAGAAATATTCCCGCTCATTAAATGGTGGTCCCCGGATTGGTACAGTGGCTTCCCCTTTCTCTATTTTTACCCACCTCTAATGTATTTTTTGGCAGTTATTGTTAGTTTTATTATTCCCTTAACAATTGCCTTCAAAATTACTATTTTTTCAGTAGTTTTACTTTTTCCAGTTGCTTTTTATCTATCCCTGAAGTGGTTGGGACTGAAGTCTCCAATCCCCCAGCTGGGAATAATTTTCAGCTTATTTTTGATTTTCCTTGAGAATTACACAATTTATGGGGGGAATCTGGCTAGCTTACTTGCCGGTCAGTTCTCTCACACGGCAAGCATCGCATTAATTTTTATTTTTCTGGGGGCGATATATCAGGGGATGAAAAAAGGGAATTGGCATCTCCCCAATATCTTGCTTGGTTCGTTAGTTATTTTAACCCATCCAACCACTGGTTTACTTTTGATTATATTAGCGCCTTTTCTGGTCTTTCAGACAGAGAGCCTTAAGAATAATTTTTTTTATATTTTAAAAGTTTATATTGGAATTTTTTTAATTACTGCTTTTTGGACGCTGGGACTTATTTACTACGGAGGTTATCTTGGAACGATGAAATGGACTAAGGAAATAATCTGGTCCAATCTTTTTCCGGCACATTGGATGCCCTTAAATATTGCTGGAGTTTTAGGGATCTTGTTGGCAATATATCGAAAAGAGAGGCGTCTGATTGGTCTTTTGGCTCTTACTGTAATTACTTTAACGACTTATCTTACAGTTAATAATTTGAATTTTTGGAATACTCGTTTTCTGCCTTACCTTTCTTTTGCAATTCTGATGTTTGCAGCTTACTTTTTTGGTTCAGTACTTATTTATTTAAAGAGGAAGTTATATCTAGGCTTCTATGCAGTCATTCTAATTATCATTGTGTGTTTCTCTCTGTCCACGGTCAAAGCAAATATTAGTTTTACGCCCAGTTGGTTCAAATGGAATTTTGAAGGTTATGAAGTAAAAACATCATGGTCTGAACTCGAGGAGCTATTTGCCGTATTAGAAAATCAGCCAAATGGAAGAGTTCTATGGGAATATTCCCCAGAATATGAAAAATATGGGACCCCCCGAGTGCTTGAGGCAATTTCTTCTTTTACTGGTCAACCCACCTTCGAGGGTTTATTAATTGAATCTGGACTATCAGGACCGTTTCATTTCATTAATCAAACAGAAACTGCGGAAAAGCCGACAGCTGCAATTGCCGGTTTTGAATATCCTCCCTTTAATTTTCAAAAAGGCACGGAGCATATGCAGATCTCCGGAACAACTTATTTTGTTGCATACTCAGATTTTATTAAAGGAGAAGCTGATGCCCAGCCAGAACTAGAAAAGCTAACCGATACCGGTGCTTTCAGTGTTTACAGAGTCCGAAACGGCCACTTGGTTAATACTATCGGTAACTTTGCTCTTTCTTTTAAAGATAAGAATTGGCTCGATGATTCTATCGAGTGGTATAAAGGTGAAGATTTGGATTACCCGACTGTTTATGTCAAAGATCAACAGGAGTTTGATGAATTATGGGGAATATCAACTAAGTATGGCGAAGTCGATGGTTTCACTCCTGAAAAAATGGTTGTCACAAATGATAAGGTTGAATTTGATACGTCTAGGATAGGACAGCCACATATTATAAAGATTACTTATTTTCCGACTTGGAAAGTGAAGGGAGCTCAAGGCCCCTATCTTGTGTCACCGGCATACATGATGGTGATACCAACGGAAAACCATGTGGAGCTTTATTTTTCTTATGGTTGGATAGATTGGCTGGGTATTACCTTGACAATTCTTGGCATAATTTGGCTGATTTTCTTTAAAAAGGTTAATGGATTTTTGATTAAAGTTCCGACAAGGATCAGAAAGTCTAGCCGAAGACCGTAAACAGCTAACAGTATAAGATAAGGCAGGCTAGAATTATTCAATCGTCAGAGTTTGTTTACATTATTAGATTAGCAAAAGCCGGGACAATCCAGCATCTTTGTCAGGCTCTAGCCTAAAAAACAAATCAAATTTAAATACCAGCCGCTATAAGCACTCCACTGAACCAAATTAGTATAGTGGGCAATAGTTGTGCCATAACTCACATTTGATTGGTAGCAATAACTTTTCTTTGACCGCTACACATTAAACTTGAAAATCATCACATCGCCGTCTTGGACAAAATAATCCCTGCCTTCCAATCGGACTTTGCCTGCGTTTCTGGCTCCATTCCAGCCTTTATGCTCTATCAAATTTTTCCAGGAAACGGTTTCGGCCTTGATAAATCCCTTTTCAAAATCAGTGTGAATCGTTCCGGCCGCTTGAGGAGCAGTGGTGCCTATTGGAACGGTCCAAGCTTTGATCTCTTTTTCGCCAGCGGTAAAAAAGCTCTGCAAACCCAAGAGCCTGTATGTTAGGCATATAAGCTTATCAAGCCCTGTTTCCGTTTCTCCCAATTGAGCTAAATATTCCTCTTTCTCCTTATCGGTTAGATCATTTAATTCATTTTCAATTTTTGCGGAAATTATAACTGTCTCAGAAGAAAGAGAATCAAGTTTTTCCTTAATTTTATCAGCTTCAGTCAGTTGATTTTCCGAAACGTTTAAAATGTAAATGTGTGGTTTTGCCGTTAGTAAGTTAAGGTCCTTAATGCCCTCAAGTTCCTTTTCTGACAATTCCAGCTCTCTAATTGCTTTTCCGTTCCCTAATTCTGATTGAATATGTTTAACTCTATCCAGATTTTCTTTTACTTTAGGACTACCCTTCACTTCTTTTTCCAGCTTAGAGATTCTTTTTTCGACCGTTTCGAGATCAGCAAGAATTAATTCAGTCTTAATAACAGAGATATCTGAGTTAGGATTTATCCCTCCAGAAACATGAGTGACGTTTGTGTCTTCGAAAATTCTTACCACTTCAGCGATTGCGTCTGTCTCTCTGATGTTTGTGAGAAACTTGTTTCCCAAACCTTGACCTTCAGAGGCACCCTTGACGATACCGGCGATATCTATAAATTTAACGATTGCCGGAACAATCTTATTAGTGGGGACTATATCTGCTATCTTCCGCAGCCTCTCATCAGGAACTTCAACTATTCCGACATTTGGTTCTATAGTACAGAATGGGTAATTCGAAGCCTCCGCTTGATTTTTGGTCAAGGCGTTGAAAATAGTACTTTTACCGACGTTTGGTAACCCGATGATACCTATTTGTAAGGACATAAGATTTCTGTTTAAGCTAATTTCTCTGCTCGAGTATCTAGAAGAGCTCCGACTTGTATTACAGAGATTTTATCATATAAATTAGATCAATAGAACATTAATAGCGGGAATATAAAGAAAGGGTTGATAACGTCAAACCGTGCTTGTTCTAAAAGTAAGGGCACTTGAAAAACCTCTTCGGCTAAAATCACATTGCCAGAATTTGGAATGATAATGATAAAGATAGTTGAAATGACAATCAGGCTAAGCACGACGAATTGTCACTTTCCTTTTTAAAGCAGTTCGGCTGCTCCCATACTTTAAGGGGGAGGGAGGATAGATCTTCTTCTGGAGATGATTAGCAACAACAAGAAGATGGGCAAAATAGCAAAAATTAATCCAGGAACAATCATAAGCCCCCTAAGTGTAATGGAAACAAAGTAAATTAATTTACTAAAGCTGCTACTAAAATGGGCTTGTTAAAAGAAATTATTTATTCTATTATCCTTAATGAGGGCAATGTTAGAATATTTTCCGAAATGAAAAAAAACAAAAAGAAATACCAACTATTAATTCCTATCTTCCTAATTTTTATTTTAATTTTTTTGGCTTTCCAATTTTATGAAATTAAACTTCAAGGCGGCAATAAAAAAGCAAATTTTATCGTGGCCGAAAACAATCAACTTATTTTAGAGGGAGCAGTCCTTACCCAAGTGGATGATAGTTATAAAGAAATTACTGTCAAGGACTCGATTGGCAAAAAAACCACTGTCAAATACAATGATGATACTAAAGTTGAAGTTCTCTTTGTACAGACCGAAAATGACCGTCATGGCAATGAAAAAAATACCTATTACGCTACGGGTAAAAATGATGTGAAAGTTACCGAAATGGAAGCTAATTCCAAGCTGGATATTATCTGTGACAATAAATACCAGGTAGAAAAAATTACTTATTATAAAACATTAGCAAAATGAGGTTAGTAAATGAAAAATAAAATAGTAGTTTTGAAATTCTTCATCGGCTCTTTAGTTTTTTTTGCCGGAATGTTTTCTTTTGCTCATACTACTCATGCTTTTTCACTCACTTTTAATGTTAATGTAAAATACGACTCTTTTTATCCTCATTATTCTCAAAAAGCGCAAACTTTTAATTTTTACATCCAAAAAAGTTCTGCTAGCTGTAGTCCCACTGTTTTAATGGAGGGAGCCAGTACTCTCCCGCCTTGTGGAGTAGTCCGTAGTTTTAGCATTAATATGCCAGCGAATGCCGGTTCTGACGCGACTTCGCCGACGTATACATGGACCTATACTTCTGCAACTAGCGGA
Organism: uncultured Candidatus Saccharibacteria bacterium; assembly: GCA_964484885.1. Lineage (GTDB taxonomy): Bacteria > Patescibacteriota > CPR2 > UBA1875 > CAZAFQ01 > CAZAFQ01. The sequence continues at coordinate 5,863 of CAZAFQ010000002.1, forward strand.
ACATATTATGTTAATCAAGTCCAGCGAATTGGTTGGTCCTCCCAAACCACTCCTTTTTGGAGTAGTTTTTCTGCTACGGGAACCTATAATGTAAATTACATTAATATTTATCGGCCCCAAATGCTTGTTAGCGGGACTATAAACCAATCAGTTGATACTGTGCCTCATACCTGGTCACTTCAGGTGGAAGAGTGGAATGGCAGCAGTTGGATAGGTGTTTCTTACTGGAATCCAGTCAATATTACCATACCTGCTGGCCAGACAATGAAGGGGTTCTCTAGGTTTTCTTATAATTTTGAGCCGGGACGGCACAGGATTAGGTTAATCAGTGATACCACTGGTTGGACCGTAGTGGCATCTACCAGGTACGATAAACAGTGTGAGGTGGCGGCAAAAGACGCAGCTGACTACAACCGCCAAATTAATAATCAGGTGACCGGTCCAGTCAGTTCAAATATCTCTCCGGAATTTAACTTTGTTTGGGAAACCTACCGACAGGGTAATTACTCCCCTTATGAGCCTGTTTTATTCCAACAAACGGGGACTGTAACTTTTAATCTTACAAGACCCAGTTCCACTGTTTCTACCAGTGCCATTCCTGCATCTGGCGGGAGCTTCTCCCCAACCTCTCAAATTGTAACAGCGGGGACTTCTGCTTCATTTGAGATTTCTGCAAATTCAGGATATGCTCTTTCCTCAGTGACTGACAATTGCAGTTCCTCGGGGACTAAGGTAGGGTCATTAAACGGAAACACCTATACCGTAACTCCGGTCCAAAGCTGTACCGTTACGGCATATTTCGGTGTCTCAAGTTATCTTGTTTCAACTAGTGTCACCCCGTCTAATAGCGGTAATTTTAATCCTCTCTACATAGCTGTCAGCAGCGGTACGCCTGCTTCCTTTACTTTCACTCCTTTTACTGGTTATAACTTAACCAATATTACCGACAATTGTGGTGCCAGTGGCGCCAGCATTGGTGTGCTTAAGAGAGGACCTCACCGGGATAGTGAATATAATATTTCAAATATTATAAAAAATTGTACTGTGACGGCTACTCTGATTGAAATTCCTTCAGCCTGTCAGCTTGTATTAGAACCGACTACCATTCTCGAAGGAGGGACGGTCCAGGTGATAAGTGGCGGTGCATCTAGAGGTGAGGAAGCGTTGGAATGGGATATCGATTGGGGAGATCAATCAGCCAAAAGTGATGCTTACAGCGGGGTTTATCAAAGTGGTTGGGGCTTATCGCATCGCTATAATTCTGTGGGGAATTATAAAGTCAAGTTGACCGCGTCGTCTTTCTGCTCAGCGGAGGTTAATGTTTTAGTAAAACCGGAAACAGTCGATTATTCGGGAGAAGTATCTCCTTAAGTCTTGGAAGTATAAATCTCCGGATCGTTGGATAAAAGCATGAAAACAGTTTGTATTTTCACCAAGCTTTTGATAATTTAAGGATAAGAAGTTTTTCTTAAAAAAAGGAGGGTCCCATAAATACTAAAAATGAAACTGCAGCAGAAAAAACAACTTCTACTGCTTCCAATGTTTTGTATTCCAAGAATCTGATAATTGTGATTTTTGTTTTGACAACCTTAATCTTTATTCTGGTAGGATTTTCTCTAAATTTAAAGCACAATAAACTTAAGAGCGATATAGATGCCAAAGAGACTCAGATTTCCAGCCTTAACGAAAAGTTAAGAAGTACTAACTTTTATCGACGTCTAGAGAAAACTCCTATTACTGCAATCAATGATGATGCGATTACTCTCAATGATGAGCTTGGTAAAGCTCTCACTCTGACAGTAGTTGATGTTTCGGCTATCCAAGAGACAGTTTACTCTGCTGATCGTACTCTCAAGAACTATCGAGATTCTGAGCTTAAAGCTATCAAGCCGGGCTCCGCTACTGCCACCGTTACCTTTAATGGTTTAAATGAAATAGTCAATCTAATTTTTGAGAATAAATAAGGAGATTAAAAATGCCCTCATGCTTAAATAAAAAAGAAAAAATTATCATAGCGATTCTTTTAATTTTTCTTGTTGCTGCTCTTGGCTGGATAATTTATCGCGAATATACTCTTGAAGTTTTTGTTGATGATCAGTGTAAGAGCCGAAATGCAGCATTAGAAAATGTTTACAAAGACCCAGAATTTTCAAAGTATTACGAGCAGCTTCCAGTAGAAAAATTGAATGGGGATATGCTCTTGGTGGAAAATACTGACGGAAGGTTTTTAGAGTTTGAATTTATTGGAACCTCCAAATTGGTAAAAACCATAATTAATGACGGGAAAGTTACTGGGACGGAAGAAGGGGCTAGGAAAGATCTAAAGCAGGGTCTCATTGTTAATATCAAGGCTGATCCTTTTAAGAAAATTGAGATGGTTACTTATGAGGGACAATAGTGAAACTAATTAAAAAAAGTTACAAATTTTTGATTTTCGGTTGTTCGGTTATTTTATTATTTGTTGCACCTTCTATAATTTCCGCTGCTTGTAACCAGCCAGGGTCAGGAAATTATAACATGAGCAGATATGGTTATTATAGTTGGCAATCGACCAGGATAAATCAAAGACAAACTTACGGGTTAGGGCTTAAGAATACCGGATCAAATAGCTGGGTAGGCTCTTCTTCACCGACAGGTAATCAAGTTCAAACAAAGCTTATTTATTATCTGAAGAGATTGGGATCATATGGCGGGACACTTAAAACCGGTTATGCAACAGAATCTAGTTTTAGCGTTTTTGGTGGGAATACATTAGCATTTGGCAGTCCACAATCAGTTTGTAATTATGATAGTAGTAAATGCTACATACAAAAAGATAGCCTAGGAACTTCTAATAAATCTGGGAATTGTCCAAATAGCTTTAGTACAATCTTGCCGACATCTACCATTCCCGCTGGAGGGGTCTGGAACCCAGGAGAGACTTTTTCTTGGCAGCCAGGATCTGAGAGCGACTTACGATTTCACTCGCAGCTCTACTATATAGAATTAAAAGATTCACAATTAAGGCAGTACCCCTCAAGTCTTGATCTTTATGATTTTTATAATACTAACGCTAGTCTTCAAACAGTTGTTGTGCCAGAAGAGGGTTTATCGGTAGGCGACTGTTTAACATATGCCGGATATACTGCCACTAACCCAAGGGGAGGAAAAGGAGCAGTTTGCGGGAAGCCTCTTCCTAATATCACTGTTTTATGGACACATCCAAATGGTGATAGAGAGATATTCGGTTTGAATACTAAAGATAATGGGAATGGTCCCTTTTCTATAACCATCAAATCTGGCACTTCTCTAGGGCTCATCTTTACCGATTCTGACATTCAAAGCTATTCGAACAGTGATGAATACGGTAATGAAGACACAAGATTTTACTTTAGTTATAAGCAAGGTTCAAGTAACAGAATGGAAGATCCCTATTCTTATGACTCTAATCATCCATATGGAAGCCAGGGCACCAGTTGGGATTATGTCTCTTATACTTATCCTGCATCTGGCGGCATCACCTCTAGCGGCTATTATGAGTTTTATGCTCAAGTGAAGGATGTTCCGGGGAATATAAGCCGGCGTCAGGTTATAAAATTAAATATAACTGTTTCCGGAACTCCCCCTACCGTTTCAACTACCACCACTACCGTTACTACGAAGCCGATAACGACAACTACTACGCCTTCCGGAGAACCTGCATGTTATTGGAAAGACGCTAATGGCAATCCTCAAACTGACACTGATATTACGGTGCCATATGGAAGTAGCTTTAACCTTGAATATACCGTAAATGGCAATACAAATAGAATTACCGATTTTGGAGGAAATAATCTGGCACTTCCTTCGCCCGGATCCTGGCAATATTATAAAACGATTACGAATGTTACAAATACAAGCTATACCGGTGGTAATTCATATACATTTACGGCTTATGGCTCTTCGTCATACCCTTTCGGAAGAGATTGTAATATTCGTTGGAGAGCAGCTCCCTCCACAACGACAACTACAGTTTCACAACCCTACACCATAACAATCTCAAAAACTGAATCAGGGAATGACGGTATAGGTCATACTTGGGATTTTAATATATATAAATGTTCTGCTTCAGGTTGTTCATCATTTAGTCCTGCTAGCCCAGTTCGGACAGCTTCAATTTACTTGTCAGCATCAGAAAATTACAAAACTGTTAATGTTGATGTATCGGGTTATGGTGCCGGAACCTACAGGATTTTTGAGACAAACGGATATGCTGGCTGGGAACCGTCTTCGACTACGGTTGACGCGACCTTGACGACTTCAATCAGAAGTCGAACGGCTAGCTTTACTAACAGTTATGGAAATTATCAACTCTCCGTCTCAACACGTGGTCCATCTGGAATTATTACCAGGGTACCCATCTCTGTTGAGCCCTGGGGGACTAGAGAAACGGGCTTTAACTATCCTGATATACCTTCATCAACTAAAACTACAGCGACTTTTGTTGCCCCGGAATTTATAACCCAAGTTTCCGGTAACGTCTATGAGAACTATAATCCTGAAGGTACCTCTCATCTAAGGTTCGACCATTGGGAATGCTCTAATGTTGAGGGTGGGGCATGTCCCCCAAATTCGACTAATTACTGGATTACGGCTCGCCCATCTATTAGCGGGACGCTAGGCAGCCTTACGGCAGTCTATAATAATCAAGAGTCATTGACGGTTTCTTTATCATTAACAAATAATCCTGGTCCTGGCTGGAATTCCAATACCCATACCTATACCTTTTCCTCCACAGATGAACAGGCAATATTTAATTTTCGAGGGGTCATAAACCACAATCTACTGCCGGGACATTTTCCAGATGCTTCTAAGAGTAAATGGGAATTAGATGGTGTTTCCATTCCTATCTCAGACCTTGACAGTCTTACCCCGGAAATGCTCAAGGAATATGGAGATCCAGCGAAGCCAGAAGTGCATGTCTTGAAGTTAATCGTTAGAACAAATACTGGGCTAGGGCCTACCTCAGATCCTTCTTTTACTATTAATATTGTACCAAGTCCCAGACTAATATGCGCTATTCCTTCTCAACCGCTCTCGGTGATAGAAGGCAACGAATTAACTTTGCCGTTGATTGCGGGGACAGAGTATGGGGTTAGCTATACTCGAGGTGACGTTTTCTGGAAAATAGACTGGGGGGACGGTACTTACTCGTCAGAAATTGCAAACATGACAACGCTTCCCAATTCACATCGATATTCTTCGATAGGCAATAAGGTAATCAAATTAGATCCCATTAGAACCGTTCCCAGTAATCCCTTGATTATTGATGGCTTTTCATGTTCTGTAAACGTTTCGGTTAAACCGGAAACTGATGAGAATAGGACTGATGTTGCTCCCCACTAAGAGTGGCTGTAATAAGAAAAATTTGTATTTTCACCAAGCTTTTGATAATTTAAGGATAAGAAGTTTTTCTTAAAAAAAGGAGGGTCCCATAAATACTAAAAATGAAACTGCAGCAGAAAAAACAACTTCTACTGCTTCCAATGTTTTGTATTCCAAGAATCTGATAATTGTGATTTTTGTTTTGACAACCTTAATCTTTATTCTGGTAGGATTTTCTCTAAATTTAAAGCACAATAAACTTAAGAGCGATATAGATGCCAAAGAGACTCAGATTTCCAGCCTTAACGAAAAGTTAAGAAGTACTAACTTTTATCGACGTCTAGAGAAAACTCCTATTACTGCAATCAATGATGATGCGATTACTCTCAATGATGAGCTTGGTAAAGCTCTCACTCTGACAGTAGTTGATGTTTCGGCTATCCAAGAGACAGTTTACTCTGCTGATCGTACTCTCAAGAACTATCGAGATTCTGAGCTTAAAGCTATCAAGCCGGGCTCCGCTACTGCCACCGTTACCTTTAATGGTTTAAATGAAATAGTCAATCTAATTTTTGAGAATAATATAGAATGAGAAATAAAAACCTAAGATTATATATTATTGTAATTGCTTTATTTGCAATTATCTTAGGGGGCTTTTCTTATTACTATTACGGCTCCAAATTGAAAGAGAGTCAAGAGACCGATCCAGTGGTGGCTGAGATCCAGGGAGAAAAGATCTATCTTTCGGAATATGAGGAGGTTTTAAATGAATCGAATGGAGGTAAATTTGACGAGCATATAAAAGAACCCCTGCTTCAGGAACTGGTAGAGCTGAGAGTGCTTGAAAGTTTTTTTGCCACAAAAAGTATTGATGTTAAAATAGCTGAAAGCCAGTACTCAAGGCTCAAATCATTGAGACAAAAGTTTTTATCCGAGTACACTATTTGGAAGGAGGGCTATGCTCTCTTTTGCCGATATGATAAGGGATTTGACGATGACTACATAGAAAGAGAAGATGAAGGCAGGCAGCTGGTTTCTCTTCATAAACCATATGCGGAAAAATATTGTATAGAGGCCAAATCGAGGCTAGAGGCAGGATCAGATTTTGCAGATGAGCTAAAAAAACTCGAAGATGATCAGACTATTGGGGCTAAGGCATGGTTTCCTGATGCTATTATATTTGGTACTGAATTTAACAAGGAATTTTTTAAGAAAGAGTATTTTACTCTGACTTTTGATATTTTTGATAAAATTGCTTCAACAAAAATACCTCTTAACACTCCTACCATAATTGAATCTCAGTTTTTAAGAGTTAAGGAAAATGGCATGTATGCTTTAGTCAATATTACCGATGAGAATGCAGAAGGAATCACAACTGATTATGTCAAGTGGTTGGAAGGCAGAAAGGATGAATTAAATATAAAACTTTATCCGGAGAATATTATTTTATGAAAAAGTATTTTCTTTCTATAGTGCTGACCTTACCTGTTTTTTGGGTTTTTTTCTCACCTCTTCCCGTAGCTGCTTCCGGAATGGCAGGGCTGGACTTGCGTATTAAAAATATCTCCGGTACCTATTTAGATAACATTACCGTTACTTTTACTCATACTGATGGCTCCCCTTCTTATACTTGGGGTGGAAGCTCTCATTCTTGCAGTAACCAAGCTTTTAATAGAATGTATAGCGGTACGGATAATTCAAATACCTCATATTACGCCTCAAGGAATATGACAACCGGTGGCTCGAGTTATTTTAGGACTTTCGCAAGCGGTCAAATATATTGGGAAGGTTTCAACGGTCCAGGTGAAGGAGTCGCATGCCGCTGTGTGCCTTCGCAAGCAGGGTATTATATGGACGCGTCCTTTACTCTTCCCAGCGGTTACCAACATTATAGCGCGAGTAATAATGCGATGTTTAACTATACTTCAGGAAACAAGGCTTACTACAAGATAAATATGAAGAATGATGTTGTGGCCAGTGCTATTATTACGCTTCAACCAATTCAAATAATTACTACAACTACTACAACCACAACAACCACTACTAATCCAACAAAGACAATTACGATTAGTAAATATGAATCCGGGAATGACGGGAGTGCTCACTATTGGTATTTTGATGTTTATAAGTGTTCTACTTCGACTTGTTCTTCACAAACTTATCTTGGTCAAACCTCTGCCTATATTTCAGCCAGTGGAACATCAGGATCAGCAACATTTTATTCTTCATCCGGAACCGGGTATTATAAGATTTATGAAGTTTCTCTTCCTTCAAGTTGGAATCCCGATGCTTCATATAAAACGATTAATATTACAGGCTCAAGCGGGAGTGTTACTTTTACTAACACATATGTCCCCCCGACTACCACTACAACTGCCCCTAAAACACTGACTATTTATAAAACAGAATCAGGCAATGACGGCTCTGCCCATACTTGGTATTTCAATATTTATCGATGTACAACCTCGAGCTGCTCGACCAAGACTTACCTTGCACAGGCATCAATATACATTTCTGCCAGTGGGACTACCGGAAATACAACTTACACTACTTCTTATGGGAATACTTATCATTATGTGGAAGAAGTGAGTGTCCCTGCTAATTGGATATCTAGTAATGCCTCAATTGTCTATGTGTCCACAACCGGGAGTGTCTCATTCACTAATACCTATTCCAGCCCCCCCACCTGCACTTTAACGGCGAATCCAACAACAATAAATGCTGGGCATTCTACCACTCTTTCTTGGACAACAGCAAACGCAACTACTGCTTCTATTAATCAAGGCATAGGGACAGTTGCAGTTTCGGCAGGTAGTCGTAGTGTTAGTCCTTCAGGTCCGCTTACGTACACAATGACAGTTAGCGGGGTCGGAGGTACGGGAACATGCTCTCAAGCGATAGCAGTTGATTACGCTATTATCATCAATAAATCAGAGTCCTCCAATGATGGTCTGAATCACACCTGGAGTTTTAACGTCGAGAGGCTGATTGGTTCATCTTGGACCCAGGAAGGAGCCACCCAATCTATCTTTATTACGGCAGCTGCAAATACTGGTTCAATCTTAGTCAATCCAGCTTCTGGTGCAGGTACCTATCGAGTTAGGGAAATAAATCTTCCTGCGACATGGACTCCAATCGTTAACCCCAGTCCTCAATTTACGCTTTCAACTAGTTCTAGGGGGGCAACGGCTAATTTTACGAATAGCTATAATCCTGAAAATCATCAGATGGAAATAAATGCTAAGAATGAATCCGGAGCGCCTCTTACAGTTAATATTATCTATCAGAAGCCGACTTACGCAACTTCTGGTTATACCGGCAACGCGAGTACAGTCTTCTTATTACCAACGTCTGGGCCTCAATCAACACCTTTTTCTGAAACTTTTACTGCCCCTCAGTATAACAGCAACTTAGGATTCTTAAGATGGGAAAGCAGTTCCGGTGCAACTTTGACAAATGAATTAAGCCTGACTATTGATTCAAATTCGGCTCAAGTCCCGCTCAAGATTTATGCTGTTTATGGCTCATTCCACTCATGGGATATTTCGATTACTGCTAAACTCTCAAATAATAATCCGATTACAAATGGAGGAACTTATCAGTTTAATAGTAATTCGGAAGAAATTACCTTTATCGCTGACATAGTTCATATAACAAGTAATCAAAATGATGATTTATCAGCTTTAAGCTGGGAATTCTCAGATACTCAAGGGAGAGTAAAGACAATTAATTCAAATATCACCCCCTATAAAGATAGTTCGTATTTCAGCTTTACATTACCGAACAATATATTTCCAAATGGGAAATATATCACTACCATCAAGGCAACATTGAAGCATACGCTTAATGCAGAGACCGTTAGTGACACATTTGCTATTAATTTCTTGCCAATTGATGAAATTTATTGCCAACTGTCTATTCCGAGTAGTATCGTAGAGGGCAATCCTCTTCTTATTGAATCTGGGGCGGCAGAAGCAACTAGGACAACCGGGGATGTTACAACCTGGCATATCGATTGGGGTGATGGAGGACGCTCCGGTGATTATCATAATGAGTATTTGGTACCTCCCGGGCCTGAATTGTCTCACATATATAGAGTTCCAGGGAAAAAATATGTTAAGATTGTCGTTACCAATCCTGATCCAGCGGTTGTACCTGTTGTGCCTCGGCCAACCTGCGATCTTATTTATGAAGTTTCTGTTGTTCCTGAGAGTAGTGATTATTCAGGTGAAGTCTCGCCATAAGTGTTAATAAGTGTTATGATGTTCAGGTAAATTGGAGGGTAAGAATTGTTTGGCTTCTTAAAAGAAAGTACTGATTGCTTCGGTGTCGATGTCGGGAGCTCCTCGGTTCGAGTAGTTCAGCTAAGACGAGCCTTTGGCAAATATGAATTAGTTTCTTTCGGTAGTGCTGAGGTTCCAGAAAATATTTCGCAAAGTGACAGTAAGGTTGATCAGGAAGCGATTGGGGGGATAGTAAAAGAACTTGTTCGCTCGCTGCATATTGTCATAAATAAAGTTGTCATGGCCTTACCAGGGGATTCGATTTTCACAACCGTTGTGAAGTTACCAAAGATGCCCTTAGCAGAAATACAGAAAGCGGTTAAGTATCAAGCGGAACAGAACATACCGTTGAAACCAAAAGAGGTTAGAACAGACTGGCAAGTGATAAGCGAAACACCCGATAAGAAATATCTGAATATTATCATTATTGCTGCACCGCTGTCGAAAGTGGAGAAAACGATGCATATCGCAGAAGCAGCCGGACTAGAAATTAATGCTCTAGAGATTAATGCTATAGCGGCAGCTAGAGCGCTACAGACCAGTGAGCCATTATATGCAATTCTGAATATTGGGGCTACGCACACTGAGGTGGCGATTATTGAAAATGGAGTTATGAGCCATACAAGAGCGATTCCAATAGGGGGGCAAGCATTGACCCGAGCAATCGCTTTGAGTCTAGGGATTGAGCAATCTCAAGCGGAGCAATTTAAAAGGAAATTTGGTATTTTGCCCGATCAATTAGAAGGTCAATTATTTAAAGCGGCAAAACCGATACTCTTTAACTTATCAGAAGAAATTACCAGATCACTAAAATTTTATTATGATCAATATGGTAAAAATGTTACTTTATTGAAATTGACTGGAGGCTCGGCTAGATTAATTGGGTTCCAGGATTATTTATCGGATATGCTCGGTATCGGAGTGATATATGGCAACCCCTGGGCCATGATTGTTCACCGAACCGAAATCGCCGATCAGCTTAATCGTAACGCATTTGATTACGCTACAGCCATTGGTTTGGCAATGAGGGAGCTCTAATGTCAAAAATTAATCTTATTCCTGAGGTTAAGGTAGAGCAGATTAAGTTGAAAAAGCTCAATGTTACTGCTGTTCTCAGTGCTATTGCGGTTACTGCTATTATGGTTTTCTTTAGCTTTATCATGCTTGGATATAATTTTGTCTTGGGTCAAGGCATTAAAAACACCGAAAGTGATATTAATGCGACCAAACAAGAAATAAATCAATATACTGAGATTGAAGAAATGGTTCTTAATCTCAATGACGGGTTGGTATTAGTTGAAAATTTAAAAGCATCCAATCATAAATGGTCTTATTTTCTTAATCATCTAGAGAAAATTACTCCATCTGACATTCGTTTTCTCCAGTTTGCTCAAGAAGGGTCAAAGATAACTGCTAAGGCGGAAGGAAAACAAGTCAGTGCTATCGGCAGACTAGTTAAGTCCATTGAAGATTATGAGTCTTCAATAGATTTGGCCCAGGCATCATCAGACAAGGAAGAAAATTTGAAAACTAAAATTTTTCAAAATACCCAAGTAAATGGTTACAATCGTAATACGGATGGGACAGTGGAATTTACGATAATTTTTGAATTGATAGAGGGGCTGATATGGTAAAAAAATGGAGTAAGTATGTCTGGTTGATTGTCTCTATTTTTGCGATTGTTTTCATTGTGACCGTCAGCATTCCAGCCTTTATCATTCCGACAGGGAAGAGTATCTCCAGGCATCAGAAAGAACTAAGAGCCAAAAAGACAGACTTGCAAACAGTTGTTGATAAATTAAATCGTCTGAAAGAGCTTGATCAGGAAAAAGAAGAACTGGAGGAGAATTCGCTTGTCGTTATGAACGCTTTTCCTACAAAAAAAGAAGTTGGTGATATTTTTATCCAAATAGAGACAATTGCCAATGAAACGGGATCTCTGGTAAATAGTGTTAAAGGGGCTGAAGCCGAAATTGATCCTAATAATCCTGCGCTAGAGATGACGGTTGCCACTACCTATGTACTTGAGGTTACTTTCCAGGGCTATCCTAATTTTAAAGAGTATTTATCGAAAACCGAGAATGCTCTCAGGTTTGTTACTCTCGATAAATTCAGTGTTGGAAAGACCGATCAAGGGGCGTTTAATGTAAGTTTGAATTATAAGGCTTATTACAGGAATTAATATGAAAAAAAAGGATATCATTGTAATGATTTTTTCTCTCATCATAGTTTTCGCTTGTATACTTTATTTTCTCGGCGGATTTGGGTCGGGGGCTTCAACCTCTGAGGAAATTAAGCCAACAGAGACGACATTTCAATCTACTTTTAATGAAGAATTAATTAACGAATTGAAAGACAGGAAGAACTACGGCACCTCATCTGACTCAGACATTGGAAGGTCAAATCCATTCGCAAGTTTCTAAATCATGACAACTAAAAGTACGGCCAAACTAGAAGATCTCTTGATCGACCTGAACATTATTACTAAAAAACAGCTCGATCTTATTAAAGTTCAAAGCGCTGAATCCGGACAATCAATTGAAAAGATTTTAATAGAAATGCCCGAGATCCCAAAAGAGGATCTTTGCAAGGTAATGGCTATTAGTTTGAATATGCCTTATGTCGATTTAAGAACTAAAAAAATTGATTCAAAGGTTTTAAACGTCATAACAAGAGATATGGCTGAAAAATATCAAGTAGTTCCTTTTGGAATTATAGGGCAGTTCTTAAATGTGGCCATGGTAGATCCAAATGATGTTCAATCAATCGACTTCATTGAGAAAAAAACCGGTTTTAGAATCCGCTCCTATATGGCGACAAAAGAAAGCCTAGAGCAGGTTATTGCACAATATGAAAATTTCTCACTCGATATCGAAAATGCGATATCGGACATTTCCGAAACAAAAACTCCAGAAGTTGAAATAGAAAAAATTAAAAAGCCTGAACTTGATATGGTAAATATGGTTCAGGATGCTCCGATCACCCGGGCCGTTAATACGATCATGGAATATGCTGTCAAATCAAGAGCCTCTGATGTTCATATTGAACCGAGAGAAAAAGATATTAAGGTGAGATATCGAGTTGACGGGATTCTCCATAATACAATGACCTTGCCTAAAAGCATCCATCCTGCATTAGTCTCAAGAATAAAAATCCTTTCTAATTTAAAAATTGATGAACATCGGATCCCTCAAGATGGTCGGTTCCAGATAAAAAGTGAGAAAAGTGAAATTGATTTAAGGGTTTCGGTTACCCCCATTGTCTATGGTGAAAAAGTAGTTATCAGATTACTCGACAAGACCAGCGGAATTATTACTCTAGAGGAGCTTGGAATTAAAGGGCGAGCTTATGATATTATTCAAGATGGTATTAGGCGACCTCATGGCATGATATTATCAACCGGACCGACCGGTTCCGGCAAATCAACAACTCTTTACGCTGTGCTGCAAAAACTTAATATTCCTGATGTCAATATAATTACCGTAGAAGATCCGGTAGAGTACAATATCAACGGAATTAATCAAATCCAAGTTAACAATGCTGTCGGGCTTACTTTTGCTTCAGGATTGCGCTCAATCTTGCGACAAGATCCGGACATTATAATGGTTGGAGAGGTTCGGGATAATGAGACGGCTGAGCTTGCTGTCCAGTCTGCTCTTACCGGTCATACGGTTCTTTCAACCCTTCATACTAATTCTGCGGCAGGAGCTCTGCCTAGACTTCTGGAAATGGATATCGAGCCCTTTTTGATTGCTTCAACCGTCAATACAGTGATGGCTCAGAGATTGGTCAGAAGAATTTGTGAATCTTGTAAGGAAGAATATAAAGCAACACCTAAAATGACAGCTGCGATTAAGGCCTCCTTGAAAGGAATACTGCCATCAAAAAATGATCCGGTCGAAAAAACAAAGAATTTAGGTTTTGAAAAAATCCAGCTTGTTGAAACTGACCAATTTACTCTTTACCGGGGGAAAGGCTGTGGTAGGTGTGGTAATACCGGCTTCTTTGGTCGGATTGGAGTTTATGAGATTTTTAGTATTTCCGATGCAATCGAAAATTTAGTTATTCATCAGGCTTCAAGTGCGGATATTCAGGGGCAAGCGATTAAAGAAGGTATGGTGACGATGAGGCAAGACGGATTTTTAAAAGTTTTGGCGGGAATTACCACGATTCAAGAGATTGTTAGGACGACAACGGATCGATGATGTGCCAGAAGCTGTTTATCTTTTTTGCCACATCCTGTAGAATATATGTAACACAAGGAGGGGTTTTATGTCTGCTGTAACCAAGCTGAAAATAGAAGATTTGCTTGAAGAGGTTATCCGAAAAAATGCCAGTGATTTACACTTGACTGTTGGCGTGCCGCCCATGATTCGCATTGATGGTGCCCTGAAACCGATTGAGGGGGTGAAAGATCTCACAGAATCAGACGCAGAAGACCTGACTTACTCGATTCTAGATGATAATCAAAAGGAACTTTTAACGAGAGACAAGGAAGTTGATTTTTCATTTGCTTTTGGGGATATTGCCAGATTCAGAGCTAACGCTTATCATCAAAAAGGCAACATCGGGTTGGCACTTCGGTTAATTCCAGTAAAAATCCGAACCCTTGAAGAGCTAGGGATTCCAAAGATAGTTAATAAGTTTTCTGAGTATCCTAGGGGACTAGTTTTAGTTACCGGACCAACCGGATCAGGGAAATCAACGACTTTGGCAGCGATGATAGACAGGATTAATACCGAAAGAGCTTGTCATATTATAACCGTTGAAGATCCGATTGAGTATGTTCACACTCATAAGAAATCGATTATTGAACAAAGAGAAGTTCATTATGATACTAGGTCTTTTGCCGCCGCCTTAAGAAGCGCTTTGAGAGAAGATCCGGATGTTGTTCTTATCGGGGAGATGCGTGATCTAGAAACTATTGCGGCTGCGATTACAATTGCAGAGACTGGGCATTTGGTTCTGGCGACCCTGCATACTAATAATGCCGCTCAGTCTCTTGATAGAATGATTGATGTTTTTCCGCCTCATCAACAATCCCAAATCCGGACTCAGCTATCTAACATTTTACAAGGAATCGTTTCTCAAAGATTAATCCCGGCAATCGGAGGAGGTAGAATCGCCGCCGCAGAAATATTAGTGGCAACTCCGGCAGTGAGAAATATTATTCGTGAAGGGAAGACTCATCAATTGGAGGCAGTTATTCAGACCGGCAGCGAGCATGGAATGCAAACAATGGATAAAACACTGGCTAGCTTAGTCAAAAGTGGCCAGATCACTCTTGAGGAGGCAAGTGGTTATGCTATTGACCCGGAAGAATTAGAAAGGCTTTTGAGAGGCTAAGATGAGAGAATTCAAATATAAGGCGAGAACGAATGAAGGTTCAATAATCAAAGGGACGATCGAAGCTGAAAATGAAAAAGCGGCGGCCAGTGTTTTAATCGCCAAGAAACTCTTTCCGATAGAATTTACGGATCCCTCAGCTGGTCAATTTGAAATTCCCTTTCTTGATCAGAATAAAATTAGTCTTAAGGAAAAGACTGTTTTTATACGCCAGCTATCAACCATGATTAGTGCCGGACTGCCCTTATCTCAATCACTAGCAACCTTAAAACAACAAGCTCCATCCCCTAGAATAATGCGTCTTTTAGACCAATTGATTCGAGATATTGAAGGTGGGACACAGCTATCGACAGCCTTTAAGAACTACGAGAAATCATTTACTCAAACTGAAATCAGTATCATAGAGGCGGGAGAGGCCAGTGGAAAGCTTGATGAAGTTTTGAAAAGAATTGCGACTCAATCTGAGGATAGATATAAGAATATTAAAAAGATCAAGAATGCTTTCATCTATCCGGCTTTTTTGATAGTAGTAGTGGTAGGTATTGTTACTTTGATGATGGTTTACGTCATTCCGCAAATGGAGTCAATGTATGCAAGTTTTGGAGACGCTAAACTTCCGGCCTTAACAAAGTTTTTGATTTCGGCAAGTAATTTTGTATCAAAATACTTCATATTCATTATTATTTTGATTATTGCGATCATATCGGCTTTTCGGATATATCTCAAGACGGATAGCGGTCGTTTTTTATGGGATACTTTTAAGCTTAAAATTCCAGTGATAGGGTCATTTCTCCAAATTAATTACGTAGCAATTTTTGCTAGAACGATGGAGAGCCTTGTCGGAGCGGGGGTCCCGATATTGGATGCCCTAAAGATTGTTGGTGACTCAATGCCGAACAAGCTATTTAAGAAAAAAATCAGCGATGCTGCCGGGAAGGTAAAAGCCGGGCAGCCACTATCAGAACCCTTAAGGAAAAGTGATATTTTCCCTCCCCTCGTTCCTCAAATGGTGAGAGTTGGAGAGCAGACCGGAGAGCTTGACATGATGCTTAAGAATCTAGCGGATTACTATGATGAAGAGATCGAGAATCAGACAAAGAGCATGCAATCAATGATTGAGCCGGTAATGATGGTTGTAATGGGCGGACTGGTAGGACTGATTATTATTGGAATTATGATGCCATTATATAATTTCGGCAGTATTACTCAGAATGTTATGTAGTATTGACAGTTTTAGTGGCCTTCATTATATTAATGATTAGTGATATAAGAAAAATCAAAACAAATGAAAGGAGGTGAAAATGGATAAAAAAGGCTTTACGTTAATTGAAATTATGGTTGTAATCGCTATTATTGCTGTTTTATCAGTGATGATATTCGGAGCCATTAATGCTGCTCGAAGATCAGCAGCCGAAACGCAACATCGCTCCAATGCAACAACTCTCCAAACTTTACTAGAATCACATTATACAAGATATAGAGTATATTGTGGCGGAGGCGGATATACTTGTCCTACTGCTGCTGTTAGCTTTGAAACGGTATACGATGGATTAAATGGAGCATTAGACGCAAATTACGTTCCCTCAACTAATAATCTTACAGATTCTGATCAGGGGAACGCAGGAGCTGGCTGTAACGGCGCGACAGCTCCCTACAATGGAGGTGGGCAAATCACTTCTAGCTCTGGGTCAGGGGCAATGACAAGTGGTGGCTGGCAGCTTAGACCGGTAGATTATACTTGTGCCAATGTAATGACAAGCGATACAGTAACACGATAAATCTTACTTTAAAAAGCAATCAGTTCATTTGGAAATGATTGCTTTTTAATTTATAATTAGCTCATGCTTCTTATTTATTTTATGATTTTTGTATTTGGGCTTATTTTTGGTAGTTTTTTGAACGCGGTTATCTATCGGACAGAGGAAAAGATGACTCTTTCGGGACGTTCTATTTGCCCAAAGTGTAAGCATCAAATCGCCTGGTATGACTTGGTGCCGCTTTTTTCTTGGCTAATATTAAGAGGTAAATGCCGCTATTGTAAAAATCGGATTTCTCTACAATATCCACTGGTTGAGCTTTCGACCGGCTTGATTTTTCTTCTTCTTGCACTACAATTTGAAAATCAAAACTTTTCTTTGGTTAATTTATTTTTTTGGATATTCTTTTCTTTTTGCTTGATCATTATCTTTGTCTATGATCTAAAACACATGATTATTCCGGACGAGATCATTTATCCAGCCATGATCTTATCCTTGGTGTATATAATAGTGCTCGGTATTCTCAGTGGTGACATTACCGTTTCTTTGAAACATTTAGTCTCCGGAATCGGAGCCGGGGGATTTTTTTACTTTCTAGCTGAGATTAGCCAAGGTAAGTGGATGGGCGGAGGTGATATCAAGTTAGCTGGTTTTATTGGTTTTGCTTTAGGGGGAGTCTTATCAGTTGCTGCATTGTATACCGGATTTATCTTAGGCGCTTTTTTTGGTCTAGGATTAATTGTGCTCAGAAAAAAAGAATTTTCAAGTAAGATTCCTTTTGCCCCCTTTATGATTTCTGGCGCGTTCTTGGCATTTTTCTTATCAGAACAAATAAATAATTTTTATGCTAGTATTATGCTATTATAGAAGTGTAAAACTTTGATATTATTGGAGGGTATGATAATAAAAAAACAAAAGGGTTTTACCCTAGTAGAACTCACGGTTGTGATGGGTCTCATGGCATTAATAGGCGGTCTTTCTGTGGCGGGCTTAGTCAGCTCAAGAGATCAAGTCTACTTTCAACATGTTACGGATCGTTTGAAGTCTGATATTAGAACTTCTTTTATCGAATCCATCTCAGTTTCTAAGGTTACCGGAGTTAATGATACTGACCCTTGCTATAATAAGGTGCCAAAGCTTCAAGCGATTCAATTAGTATTAAGTGAAAGCTTCAGAGGCTATCAATTGTATCGTTATTGCGAAAACCCAACAGGTAATGGTCTTTTAAAATCACAGCCGAAAGACATTGATATTATTAATGATTTAAAATTTGGACGTAACCTGAGCCTAGAAATTGATAAGAATCCAAGTATTAAAAGTGCACTTTTAGTTTTTGCTAGCCCAAATGCTGACTTTTACTTTTTTGAAGATCTGGTAAGTTCTGATATTGGTGACAGGATTCTAATGACACATAATTGGAGCAAGAATGAGATATTGGAGTATTCACCGGTATCGCCTCCGACAGCAAAAGATCATTCGATTAAATTCTCCTTAGGTACTATAGAAAGAGAGTTTACAATTAATCGAAGTGGCAAGCTAGAATGAAAAAGTTAAATAAGAACGGACAAAGCCTTATTGAAGTTCTGATTGCTCTTACTATTTTGACAATGACTTTGAGCGGTCTTTTTTTAATGTTCAGTTCTTCACTCCGCTTGTTTGTTGAGGCTCAGGATGCGACCAGAATGAGCACCCTAATTCAGGAAGCGATTGAAACGGTGAAGCATGAGAGGAATGTTGGTTGTGGCTTTAACAATTTTTCAAGCTTCGGAACCGAACAATACAACAGCAGCAATCCTGGTGACATAGATTTCTTTTATTTAAAGGGTGATATTGAAGGTAAAAAGGGCGATATTGAAGATGAAAAGGACATGACCTTAATGCGCTATAATACCTCATCTGGAGTGCCCATTTGTACGGACCCGCTAGGTAGTGAGGTTTCTTGTCCTGAGAATGATTTAGATAAGGATACACATTGGAAGATATCCGGATATGAGAACATCAAAGCAACCAGGAGGATTTACCTATATCCTGTGGAAGAAGAGTTGATACCAGAGATTAATCCTAAGGATCCTAATAATATCGAGTCGCCGAATGATTACTATAATATAAAAGTGGTAATCACCTGGAGGGGAAGAGAATGGAAGACCGAAACTGATTCCAGAAGAAGTCACGAAATATCAACAATAATGCTGAAAAGATGGAAAGATATTTAAGGTCAAAGTCAGGTTATACATTAGTAGAGATGCTTGTTGGCATGGGCATATTTTCAATTATTATGACAATGGCAGCAGCGCTTTTTGCAACCATGGTTAAGACCTATTCAGATACAAGTGTCATGATGCAGGTGCAACAAGACGGCCGAATTATTAGCGAAGTTATGAATAGATATGCCAAAGAAGCAAAGGTGGTGACAATAGAAGATGAGGACACTGCCACTAATTGCGGGACAAAATTAAAACTTAGTCAAAATATTACCGGCTCCTCAGGTTATCGGTTCAGCTATAAGCCAACAGAGAAGAATATTGACTTTGAAAGGTTGCTGCCAATCGGAAATAATATTAATTCAGAATATGTTTCAGTCGATAGTTTTCAGATTTGCCGACCCAGGCCGACCACATACCCAAAATATCTCACTTATTCCTTTAGTTTATCAGCAAAAGGAGTCCAAAATTATAAGATGGACTTTTCCGGAGTAATTAATACGAGGAATGAACTATGATAAGGGGCATAAAAAATGTTAAAGGCAACGCAATCATATGGTCTCTGATTACCGTATCAATCCTTTTTGTTATTTCGAGCTCAGCTGCGATCATTTTTATCGGAGACTTGAGGCAAACTTATCAGATAGATGACTCTGCTCGGGCATATATGGCAGCAGAGGCTGGATATGAGAGAGCCATATTCTATGCTAAAAAAGGACAAACATATCAGGAATCAGTATCTAGGTTTGATGATGGAGAGGGAGAAAAAATAAGCACCTCCCCCTCTAATAACAGTCGATATTATTTTCAAGTGGTGGAAAATAGTGATCCGGAGATCGTTATGTATGACTATCCTCAGAGAGAATGCCAATCTGATGCGGCGGGGAATATTAAGAGTTTTTGCTTTGTGAGTAAAGGAATTAGCGGTAATGCCGTCCGTAAAATTGATGGTTATTTAGTAGATATTAATTCTGCAGATAAGCCCTATGTTTTTACCGGTTTTGGAGAAGGAGAGCCCTATGCCTCTGGGCTTGCCTCTTTTCCTGGAGAAACAACCCGAGGGAAATCTCTTGATTTTAGCTCTTCTGACTTCTTCGGGACAGGTTCAGATTTTCCAATAATTCAAGCAGGAAAAACTCCGAAAGTTTTTGTTTATAAAGGTAGGTTAAGCCTCTCAAATGATTATAATATTACCGGGCTTTACGAAGGAGAGACTTCAGGAAATAATAAAGGTTTTGGATTTTATGCTTGGGATGATACAAAAAATTATAAATTTACGCCCTTTATTTACCAAAACTCGTATACTACTAATTCAACTTCGATAGCAGAGGCGGCCTTTTCAATTCCTAAGACTAGTAATTTAAGCTATAATTATACAATCACTTACCGAAAAGGGGGGTCAAAAAATGCACACACGGTTACGATCCAAGTTAACGGTGATGATAAAAAATGTTATGGAATCTCAACATTTTACTATTCTGGGGATATTAACTCCTTTAAAGCATTTTTTCTCTCCTTTGCTCCAAATTCAACAGGGGTAACTAACGAAAGAATTAGTCTTTCTTCCGGGGGTTCTTTTGATAATTTGTCGTTGATGGTCTATTACTAAGGCTTATTGTAATGAAAGGCCCGATGCACCTCTCGCAACTGTTTGTTTGTGACATGGGTATAGATTTGAGTTGTGGTAATTGAAGAGTGGCCGAGCAGGGCTTGAACCGAGCGGATATCGGCGCCATTGATTAGAAGATCTGTGGCAAAAGAATGGCGAAGAATATGAGGAGTCACTTTTTTGGTAATGCCAGCAAGTCTTGAATATTTGGCAACAATTCTCTGGATGCTCCGGGCGGTTAGTCTGAGGTATTGTCCCTCATCTAGTTTCTCTTTAGTTCCTGTGTGATGGATAAAAAGAGGCTTGGCATTGTCAGCTCTTTTCTTTAAATAATTATTAATTTTTTCCGCGGCTCTGTCTGAAAGGAAAACGACTCGGTCTTTACCGCCCTTTCCTCTAATATTAAATTCCATCCTTTTGAGATTGATACTGCCTCGGTCTAGCCCGACCAATTCACTGACCCGGAGTCCGGTGGAAAAAAGAGTTTCCAGGATTGCGCCATCGCGGAAAGTGATTATTTCATTTTTCGAGGGGTTTTTTTCGGGCGAGCCCAGAAGACTTTCAACCTCGGTAATCTCTAGAAAGCCTATTTGTTTTCTTTTAATATCTCCTAACTCGACTTTTTCCGGCGCTAGAGAGAGAATATCCCTTTTTGCGAGATATTTTAAAAAGGCTCGTAGGGCAATGATGTGATAATTTTGAGTTATTTTTGCAAGATTGCTACCCATCTGAGTGGTTAGCCGGTTCAAGTGAAGTCGATATTTTCGGACCAATTCAAAATTAATCTGGCCTGGCTTTAAACTTCGAGAGCGGTTCTGCCCGGCAAATTCTTGGAATCTGCTTAAATAATGCTCATAATTTCTAATTGTCAACTCTGAATGGTTCTTTTCGATCTCGCAATATTCCAGGAACTCCTGAATCAGTTCATCAATATTTTTGTTTTTTTTGTTCATGGCTCCACTTACTTAACATTTAAATTGTACGACATTGTCGGATTAAACTCTACCTTTGTAAGGCTTTTCCGTGAGCTTTTTTTCTGTTAAAATTAGCGTTATGGAAATAGCACAGGCATTTTTTTTAGGCCTAGTTCAAGGAGTGACAGAAGTGCTGCCGGTCAGCTCTTCCGGACATCTTATTTTGGTGCCCTGGTTTTTTAATTTTACCGATCCCGGTCTTATATTTAATGTTGCACTTCATCTCGGTACTTTAATTGCAGTTATTATTTTTTTTAGAAAAGACTGGGTTGGTATTATCGCTAATTTTTTTAAAGTTATAAAAAGAAGAAAGTTTGACTCAAATAAAGAAAGGTTACCTTTCTATATCATTTTGGCAACTGTCCCCGGCGCTCTTGGAGGATATTTTCTTGAAAGCCGAGCTGAGGGTATCTTCCGAAACCCTCTCTTGATTGCAGGGACTCTTTTTCTTTTTGGCGTCACCCTCTTATTAGCAGAGAAGACAGCTAAAAGTAAAAAAGAAGAGAATAAGAGCTGGGTCACTTCTTTAGTTATTGGAGCGGCTCAGGCTCTAGCCATCATCCCTGGGGTTTCAAGATCGGGCATTACGATATCGGTCGGAATGTTCCAGGGCTTTACAAGAGAAGCGGCAGCACGGTTTTCTTTCTTAATTTCGGTGCCAATTATTCTTGGGGCAGTCATGTTTTCGGTAAGAAAAGTTGACCTTTTAGATTTGTATTCTCTCGTCTTCTGGGTCGGATTAATAAGCGCTGTTATCACCAGTTTTCTTACCATAAAATTCTTAATGAACTTTGTTCGTAACCATAAGCTTTCAATTTTTGCTTATTATAGATTTCTTCTTGCCTTCGTGATTGTAATATTTTACTTATTAGGAGAAAGATGATTGCAAGTTTGATTGAGTTTCTGGCTCACATCGTTATTAATATTATTTCGACGCTTGGATATTTCGGAGTTTTCTTGGCAATGGCAATCGAATCTGCCTGTATCCCGTTGCCATCTGAAATTA
>CAZAFQ010000003.1:0-26039 GCA_964484885.1 uncultured Candidatus Saccharibacteria bacterium
ACTCCTTTGGCTCCGTTTATTGAGAGTTCAAGTAGAGGAGAATTGATTGCTTTCCGGGCGGCTTCTACGGCCCGATTTTCTCCGCTGCCCATTCCAATTCCCATCAAGGCTGAGCCGGCATTTGACATAATCATTTTGACATCAGCAAAATCAACATTAATAAGCCCGTGAACCGTAATCAGATCTGAAATACCCTGTACTCCTTGTCTTAAAACATCGTCAACTACCGAAAAAGCTTGAAGCATCGTAGTATTCTTTTCAATGATTTGCAGGAGGCGATCGTTGGGAATGGTAATTAAGGTATCAACATGCTCCTTTAGCTCTTCAACACCTTCTTCCGAGACTCTCTTTCTTTTTTCACCTTCGAACCCAAAAGGGCGAGTCACAAATCCGACAGTTAAGGCTCCCATCTCGCGAGCAATATTTGCAACAACCGGCGCTGCTCCCGTCCCGGTCCCGCCGCCCTCACCGCAGGTAACAAAAACCATGTCGGCTCCCTTTAGGATTTCCTCAATTTCTTCGCTTGTTTCTTCGGCCGCTTTTCGACCAACCTCAGGATCACTGCCCGCTCCCAAGCCTCGAGTGATGGTTTTCCCTATATGAACTTTTTTCTTCGCCTTATTTGAATGAAGCGCTTGAGCATCGGTATTAACGGCAATAAACTCCACACCTTGAACGCCCTCATCAATCATCCTTGTAACGGCACTGCAACCTGCTCCGCCCACTCCGACTACTTTAATTCTTGCAAAGGTTTCAACTGTTGGTTTTATTTCCGCCATCTAGCATCTCCTTGTTTTTCTCATTAAATTTAAGTCCAAAAAAATAATTTTTTTGTGAAAACCTCAATGTCAAAAATTGTATAGCTTTTTTATTCTCAATGCAACACTTTTTTATAATTGAGATTTTTTTTTATTCAATTTTAGAACAAAAATTAGTAAAATTGAGAAAAGTCATGGAAGGAATGTTTTAAATATTTTTTTTAAAAACTTAATAGACCTATCAAAAAGAACCGTTGAACTTTTATCGATTCTGCCTTCGTTCTCCTCAAACTGATACAACATCAAGCCAACTGCTGTCGAATATCGCGGATCGTAGACCTTGTCGACCATTCCTGATA
Source organism: uncultured Candidatus Saccharibacteria bacterium (assembly GCA_964484885.1). GTDB lineage: Bacteria > Patescibacteriota > CPR2 > UBA1875 > CAZAFQ01 > CAZAFQ01. The sequence goes on from CAZAFQ010000003.1 coordinate 1,118, forward strand.
AATGATGGGGTTTTGCGATAACAGAGGGAAGTTTCAGTACTCCCCGAGCCACAGCATCAATATCGGTCAATTTTGCTCCACCTCCTGATAAGAGAGCTCCCCCGGGAAGCATCCCGTCTCTTCTTATCTTCCTTAATTCTTCTTTTACTAGCATGAAAATTTCAATTAATCTGGCTTCAATTATTTCCGCGACTTGCTTCCTAGAGATCATTCCTTCTTCGTTCATGTCAATCTCTGAAAGATCAATTTTTTCCCTTTCTTGAACGCTCTTTGGAAGGCACGTACCATATTTTATCTTTACCTTCTCCGCAACATCAATAGAGGTTCTCAATCCGATAGCAATGTCGTTTGTGATATGAGCCGAACCAATCGGTAAAACAGCCGTGTGAAGTGGCCTTTCCTCCTCAAAAACAACTATCCCGGTTGTAGTTGATCCGATATCCAAAACAACACAACCAAGCTCCATCTCTCTTTTCTCCGCAACCGCTTTAGCCGTGGCAATCGGTGAAGCAATAATATCTTGAATGGCAATACCGGCTTGCGAAATGCACTTTTTCAGATTTTTTACAGCGGGTTGAGAAACAGCTACAATGTGGACCTCTCCCTCCAGCCTGACTCCGTTCATCCCGACTGGATCCTTCACCCCTTCTTGCCCATCAACACTGTAAATCCCCGGTATCACATGAAGGATGTCTTTATTGGCAGAAATTTGAATTGCCTTAGCCGCCTCTTCAACTCTTAGCGTATCTTCGAAGGTTACTTCTTGATCCGCTCTGCCTACAGCTACCGCTCCTTTAGAGCTTATTGAGCTAACATGGCTGCCATTGATATTTACGGTAGCAGCTCCGAGAGGCACCCCGGCCATTCTTTCCGCTAATTCAAGACTTTCTGAAATTCCGCTTACGGTTTCTTCTATTTCGTTGACAATTCCTTTTCGCACGCCTGTCGTATGCGAAACGCCAACACCAATAACATCAAGAGAACCCTCATCATTTGGCTTTCCAACCACGGTGGTTATCTTGAAGCTTCCAATATCAAGACCAGTATATATTTCTTCCCTTTTTGCCATCTCTTTGTTGCTTTAAAGCTCTTTAGATTATATCTATAATTTCACTTGTTGCCAAACATTTTCCGATTCAGGGCTGAGTCAGGATCCGGTAGCCGTCTTTTACCACCGCCAGTGTATGTTCAAAATGAGAAGACAACCCTCCGTCAACTGTTGCATAAGTCCAGCCATCCTCCTTTAAGAAGAGATCGTAACTTTTTTCTGTCACCATCGGTTCAATGGCCAGGGTCATGCCTTCTTCCAAAATTATTCCGGTCCCCTTCTTCCCAAAATTGGGTATTATCGGAGGCTCATGGACCTCACGCCCAATCCCATGGCCAGCCAAACACTTGACTGTTTTGAAATTACTCTTTTCTATTTCGTGTTCAATTTCGTGAGAAATGTCACCCAGTCTCACTCCCGGCTTTACTAGCCTCACTCCCGCAAGAAATGACTTCTCAGCCGTTCTAATTAACTTTTCTTTGAGCCTGCTAGATTCCCCAACCACAAAAGTTATAGCGGAATCGGTATTAAAGCCTTGATAGAGAGCGCCGAAATCAAGAGAAACGACATCTCCACTTACAATGACCTTATTCTTTGTCGGGATTCCATGAACAACCTCGTCATTAAGGGAAATACAAATGTTAGCTGGGAAATGATCATAATCCTTAAAAGACGGCTTAACCTGATATTTCAGGCATAATCTTCCGACAAAATCATTAATAACATCAAGAGAAATGCCTGGAGCACACATATCCTTTGCTTCCGCCAGTATCCTAGCCAGCTTCTTTCCACCCTCTCGCATCAGTTCAATTTCTTCAGGGCTTTTCAAAGTAATTGTCGAGTTTTTCATAAATCCTATCTGTTACTTCATCAAATGTGCCCTCTCCATTGATCTTTTCCGCCTTAAAAAAATCTGTAATATTTTTAAGATTCTTATTGTAAATTGACAGTCTCTGCTTTATTGTTTCTTCACTGTCGTCTTGTCTTCTTAAATATTGGCCGCCACAATCACACATTCCTTCAAGATTAGTGACCTTTTTGCATCTATTGCAAATAAACCTTATCTTTAATCTATTCATTATTTCAGCTTCACTCACTTCAATAATAACAACCTTTGCTTGCATCTTCTGTCTGTCAAGCATGGCTTGCAATACTTTTGTTTGCTCTTTACTTCTGGGATAGCCGTCTAGGATGATGTTTGCTTCCTTTGGTACTGCCGCCAACGCTTTTACTAAAAGATCCGTTGCCATTTGATCTGAGATCAACTCTCCTCGTCCTATTTTTTCAGCAAGTGTGGGGTCGACCTCGGCCTCTTGTCTGAAAAGATCCCCCATAGAAATAGATATCAATCGATATCTATCAATAACCCTGGCAGCTTGCGTTGACTTGCCGGAACCTGGAGGCCCAATTAATATTAATATTTTTTTCATCCGATCCTCTTTTTTATAATTCTTTCAATTTTTCTCATTTCTATTCTATCACTTTCAGATTCATGATCATACCCCAGAGAATGAAGCACGCCATGAATGAGAGTTAACTTTATGGCATCTTCCATCGTTTCGTTATTATCTTTAAGTTTCTGAACTTGTCTCGGAGCGACTACAATATCGGATTCCGAGCCATAATTAAAAGACAACACATCGGTTGGCGTGTCATTTTTTCTGTACTTTTTATTTAGAGCCCTTATCGCACCTTCGGAAATAAAACGAATATTAATATTCTTCGTTAACTTTGTCTCTTTGAAGACCTCCTGAACTATTTTAGATAATTCACTCTCTTTGAGAAGAATTTTTCCTTCAAACTTTAAAGCCACTACCTGAGCTCTTCCTCTAGAATCCTTTTGACAATATTTCCGTCTGCTTGCGTTCCAATCTCCCTCATAACCCTGCCCATGATTTCTCCAAAGTTTGTCGCATTATCTTCAGAAATTTTCTTCTTAATCAGTATTCTTATTTTTGATTCGCTCATTTTTTCGGGAAGATATGAATCAATAATGGCAAGGTCTTTTTTCTCCTTGGCCGCCAAATCTGACCTGCCTCCAATTTCAAATTGTGAAATTGAATCCCGAGTTTTTTTTGATTCCCTATTTAGAGCGTTTATTACCTCTTCTTCTGATAGCTCTTTTCTTGATTCAATTTCGATATTCTTAACCGCATTTTTTAAAAGACGTAAAATAGAAAGCCTTTCCTGATCTCCGGTTTTTAACGCCTCATTCAGATCAAATTCTATTTTTTCTTTGATTCTCATTAGAACCCTTTATATAGCTGTTGCTTCATTTTGATATCTTTGCGAGATTTTTTTCGAATTGCAATTTCCCTTTGCTCTCTTTTTGATAATGGCTTGGTGTAATATTGTCTGCTTTTGACAATCGTTAGATTGCCACTCTGCAAAACCTTTCGATTAAATCTACGTAGCAGATTTTCAAAGCTTTCGTGGTCTTTTCTGATTACCAGTTGCAAGAAACTCACCTCCTTAAGTGAATATTAGTAATAAATCATCAAGATTTTAACACGAATTTTGTCTTGTTTCAAGCTATCCCTGAATGTTATCACCCAGTTTTTCTCCTCCCAAAACATGGATATGCAAGTGATCAAACCCTCTACCGCTATTCTCCCCTGTATTAATGACTAGCCGAAATCCCGATTTCAAAATGCCGACCCGATCTGCTGCATCGCGAGCTGCCAGAAGAAGTTCAGATAATATCTCGGCTTTCTGAGAAAAGTTGTATTCTTCGAATTCAATGTGTTCCTTGGGAATGACAAGAAGATGGATTTTTGCATTGGGATGAATGTCGGATATAACAAACAGCCTCTCATTTTCAAAAATTATTTCAGCCTTTACTTTATGTTGTCCGATCTTACAAAAAAGACAGTTTTCCATTTTTCTCCTTCGCTTTACTCATTTTAACCAAAAACAGTTAGGATTTAAAGCCTGATTAATGAAAAAAGGCTTGACAGAAATGCTTATGTATGATATACTCTCGCATTGTTCCTGGAAAATAAATATTACAGGAACTTTTAATTGGGATGTGAGGGTAGAAAGGTGGTAGTAATACCAAATGTTAAAGAGAATCTTTGCCGGACTTCTTGTCTTAACAGTTACGGCAAACTTCCTAGGGGAGGCAATTGCACAGCCTTCCAAGGCTTATGAGCCAAACAAAAGAGTAGTTACGAATATCAGTTCAATCATAGAACAAAAAACAGAGCCTTCTAAGAGTGAAATTGCCAAAAAGCAAATTGCTCAAAGAAGGGAGGAACTTGAAAAAGTAAAACAAATAGAGTTAGAACAACAGAAGCAAGCGGAAATCGCCAGACAAAAACAGATTGAAGAGACAAACAAAGCAAGAATCGTTCAAGCTTCTGCAGCCAGAAGCGGGAACGTTGAGATTTACCGAGCTGAAGTTGCCAAGTACCCCTGGCCTGTTGAAGAAGCTCTTCTCACAATGAAGCTGGAGAGTGGCGGCAATCCAAAAGCTATCTCCAGAACCAATGACCACGGATTATTTCAAATCCACAATGGCTATCAAATGTATGGAGAGAAAATCTACGATCCGGCCTTTAACATCGCGTTAGCTTACAACAATTATTACAAAACGCGAGGTTGGACTCCTTGGTATGCAGTAGCCGGAATTCTTCACTAAACAAAAATAAAAAAACTAAAAACCCTCGTTTATACGGGGGTTTTTAGTTCTCCTAAAAGACCATCTTCTTCGATATTTTTGATGACCACAGGCAAGATCTGGTTCTTAAGGTTAGCTTGATCTTCAACTCTAACTCTCAAATAATTTTCTGTAAATCCCGCCGTAATTCCTCTCTTTCTCTCTTCAAAAAGGACTGTCACCTCTCTTCCGATCATTGTTTTCAATATTTTTTTTCTAACCTTCTGGGCCGCATCTAGGGCAAAATCAAATCTCTCCTTTTTAATTTTTTCCGGTATTTGCCCGGGCATTTTAGCCGCTTTGGTCCCCTCTCTTTTTGAAAAACGAAAAAGATGAACCTTCAAAAAATTTGTTTTTTTTATTAACTTGACTGTTTCCTTAAAATCAGTTTCACTCTCTCCGGGAAAGCCCACAATCAAGTCTGTCGTAAGAGTAATTTCCGGCACCTCTCGTCGCACCTTTTTGATTAGGTCAAGGGTTTGGCTTTGCGTATACTGACGATTCATTGCTTTTAATATCGAGTCTGAGCCGCTTTGAATTGATAGGTGAAGATGATTGCATAGTTTTTTATTTTTAAATAGTTTTATTAGATCCTTGTTGATATCCTCTGGGTGGATTGAACTAAGTCTAACTCTCGGAATCGTTGTTTGGCTTAGGATTTTAGTCAATAATCCTGCCAAACTGCACTTATCGTGCATAAATTTACCGACGTTTATCCCAACTAAAACAATTTCTTTAAAGCCGGATTTTTCTAATTTCTTAATTTCTTTGATTATCTCCTCCGGATTATAGCTGACTTCTCTCCCCCTAGAATAAGGGACAATACAGTAGGAGCAGAAATTATTGCAACCGTCTTGAACCTTAACCAGTCCTCGAGTTTTGGATATAAGGTCCTTGCGATCATCTTGAATACCATTTTTATTTGCTTCAAGCAGGTATTTCAAAAGATCCTCCCTCTTGAGAACAACGATTCCTGAAGGAAATTTCCTCTGATTATCACATCCTGTTAATATCAACTTTTTTGTTGGAAATCGCCTCGCAAGAGCCTTCAAGCTTTTCTCATTCCTGCTTTCGGCCTTTCTTGTGACTCGACATGAATTAATAATTATAATATCAGCCTGATCAAGGCTGGAAGCGATTGAATAACCGGCAGTAGAAAGCTTTTTTTTATATCCCTCGGTTTCCGCTTGATTTACCTTACATCCGAAGGTTATGAAATAAACTTTTTTTGATGAGTCCAATTCTTATTTCTTTAGTCTTTTTTGCATTTCCCTAACAATTTTTTCATAGGGGAAAATCTCTTGGTTCCCTGAATCCATTTCCTTAATTATAACGGTCTCATCAAAAGCCTCTCTCTGACCGATAAGTAAAGTATAGGCAACTCCAAGATTTGAAGCTATTCTCAGCTGATCTCCGATTCCTCCCCGATCAAAACGCGTCTCTACCCCGATCCCAGCATCGAGCAGATCGTTTAATAGACGGAAACATTTTTTTCTTGCCTTGTCTCCTAGCTGAGCGACAAAAACATCGATTTTCTTTTGCTCAGATACTTCGATTTCCTCTTTCTTAATTTCATCAATAACCCGCTCAACTCCCCCCGCAAAACCAATACCGGTTTTTTTTGAACTTCCTAGAATTTCCGCTAATCCATCATATCGACCGCCGCCACCCAGGGAGTTTTGAGCTTTTTCTTTTTGATTCCAAATTTCAAAAACAGTGTTGGTATAATAGTCGAGTCCTCGTACTATTTTAGGATTTAGCTGATAAGGTATTTCTAGTTCATCAAGATACTCAAGAACGGTTTTGAAGTGGTCATGGCAAGAAGAACAAAGATTATTAATAAGTTGAGGGGCATCGTGTTGAATCATCAGACATTTTTCATTCTTACAGTCTAGAACTCTAATCGGCTTTGTTTTTAATCTTCTCAAACAGTCTTTGCAGGCACCCTTCTGATCCTGATAGTAACTTTTTAATAATTTTTCGTATTTTGGACGACAGGTTCCACAACCAATTGAATTTAACTCAATAGTCAAATTCTCGATATTTAACTTCTTATAGATTCTCCAGGCTGTCGCAATTAAGCTAGCATCAACTAGGGGATTATTATCTCCGATGACCTCAAGGCCAAATTGAAAAAACTCCCGATATCTTCCAGCTTGAGGTCGATCATACCTGAAAAATGGACCAAAATAATATAACTTGACTGGCTGAGACCAGGACTGCATTCCGTTTTCAATGTAAGCCCTCATTACCGATGCTGTCCCTTCGGGTCGTAATGCAAGCAAATTCCCAGATTTATCGCTAAAAGTGTACATTTCTTTTTCAATAACGTCAGTGTCTTTCCCAATACTTCGGTTAAAAAGCTTGGCATCCTCAAATGTTGGAAAAGTAATTTTTGAGAAACCGGCTTTTTCAACCGTTTCGGAAAAAGTTTTTTCGACATTCTTAAAATAAATCTGCTCTTTCGGCAGAATATCTTTTGTCCCTCTTGGTCTCTGAATCATTTTCTTTGCCATTGTTAGCTTAAACTACCACATGAGAATGTTTTTGACAATATCTGCTAACCCACTGTCTCGACTGAAAGAATATCGGTAACTTCCAGGAGTCGCATCTTCAAAATTTTTCTTTTATACCCACTATCTAGCTCCGCCTTAAAAGTGATTGCGGAGATACCCCTCGACTTAGTGGTCGTTTTCATTTCTTTAATGAAGACATCAAGACTAGTTATAACCGAGATGATTTCCTTCAAAAGTCCTTTCCTATCCCTTGCTTTAATAATGAATTTAATATCTTTTGTTGGAAATTTTTCCCACTTGACCTCGATTAGTCTTTGAATATCTTCTCTTTCAATGTTCTTACAGTCTTCTTTATGAATTGCGATTCCGCTTCCTTTGGTGATAAAACCAATGATTCTATCTGAACTTCTTGGCTCACAACAGGAAGGAAAGAAAATTTTTACTCCTTCTGTTCCTTCTATCCCTGGAATTTTTCTTGGCCTTCCTTTTTTCTTTTTTTTAACAATTTTAATTTTATCTTTTGAACAAATTTTTTTTGCAATCTGACTCCCCGAAACATCCCCGTTCCCGATAGCCGATAAGAGACTTTCGAGTGTTTTTTGAGGTAAGCTACTCAAAACTTCTTCCCAATCTTTCTTTTTCACTTCATCAAATTCTTTATTGAAAAAGCGAAGCTCTTCAGTCAGTACCTCTATCCCAGTTTGAATATTTTTTTCTTTATCTTGACGCCTTAGAAAGGCTCTAATTTTTTGTTTTGCTCCTGCGGTTGCGACAAAAAAAAGCCAATCTCGAGAAGGGCCAAAAGAATTTTTAGCAGTAATCACTTCAACTATATCGCAATTTTCAAGCTTGGTATCGAGCGGAACTATCTTCTCATTGACTTTACAGCCAATACATTTCTCAGCAATACTAGAATGAATCGCATACGCAAAGTCGATTGGAGTTGAACCCTCTCTTAGCTCGTATATATCCCCTTTCGGACTGAAAACGAAAATTTTATCCGGAAAAAGATCAAGAGCGACATTAGGGGTCAAACCATCAAACTTAATTGCCTCCTTTAGTTCATTGATAACCTTTTGTTCCCTGTCACTGGCCTGGACTTTAGCCCCCCTCTCAAAAACTTCTGCTTTTTTCTCAGAATATTTCCAATGCGAAGCCAAGCCATTCTCTGCCTCTTCATGCATTTTTTCAGTTCTTATTTGAATTTCAGTTATGACCCCATCGAGTCCAAAAACAGTGGTATGGAGAGAGCGGTACCCATTCGGTTTTGGCACTGCAATGTAGTCTTTTATCTTACCGATCAAAGGTTTGAAGTTACTATGAACTATTCCTAAAACCCGGTAGCAATCAGGGATACTTGAGACTATTATTCTGAAAGCAACCACATCATATATTTTATTAATATCCCCATCATACTTTTTTAATTTTTTGTAAGTACTATAGAGATGCTTCGTTCTACCGTCTAATTTAAATTTAATTTTTTCTTGAGTTAAAGTATTACTCAAGAATTTCTTAATTCTTGGAGAATATGACTTAGCCTCTTTTATCTTTGGAGAGATCTGATTCTTAATACTCTCAAATTCTTCAGGCATGAAGAACTCAAAAACCAAATCTTCCAGTTCGGCCTTTATCTGTCCCATTCCCATCCGATCCGCCAATGGAGCAAAAACGTCCAAGGTTTCTTTGGCAATTCTTTTTTGATCTAGGGAATCTAAATAAGAAAGAGTTCTCATATTATGAAGACGGTCGGCTAATTTTATAAAAACTACTCTTATATCCTCGGCAATTGCTAAGAATAACTTTCGAAGCGATTCGATTTCCTGATCTTTTTCACCGGAAACATGCCTCCAATACTGGTCAAAGTCAACCTTTCCAAGTGTTGTCACACCCTCAACAAGAAGTACTACACTTTTAGGAAATATTTTCTCCAAGTCTTCTCTAGTAAGATCTGAATCCTCAAGCGTATCGTGGAGTAATCCGGCAGCAATCGTTTCACTGTCTAGTTGTAGGTCCGCTAAAAGCAGGGATACCGAGATTGGATGATGGATATAATCCTCACCCGATCTTCTCTTTTGGCCCTGATGTGCCTCTTGAGCAACAAGAAAGGCTTTCTTTATCAATGAAATATCAAGCCCCTTTCTTCGATCCTTTAATTTTTTTAAATACTGGTCAATTTTCACTTTTTCTTCCTCACTGACAGGCACTTCATTTCATATGTAATTCTTTGGTTCCATTGATTTTCGGTAATCGAAAAGAGAGCTTCAACTTTTTCTTGAAACGAAAGATTCTGGTCATAGAAAAAATAAATTCCCTTAATCTTAATTTCATTATGATGCAGGATTAACTTCAAATGATTCTGATCTTTTCCAACCCTTCTTGCTTCAAAAACTTCGATATCATCATTATAAAAAACCGGTTGAGGGTTCTCACAACCAAAAGGCTCTAATTTCTTTATAAATTCATGTGTTTCTTTCGAAACTTCCTTAAGACTGGCAAACGCCTCTGAAACAAAAATAGGCACCAAGTCACTATCCTTAATTCTTTCCTTACCTATTCTCAAAAGATGTTCCGTTAATTTTCCTAAATTATTCCTAGCTACCGTTAACCCCGCAGCTCGCGCGTGCCCGCCATATCTTTGCAATAGCCTGGAGCAGTCATTTAGAGCCTCAATAATACTGAAATAATGAGGCGACCTGGCCGAACCCTGAAGATATTCTCCCTTATCTTCTAGGACTAAAACCGGTCGACTGTATTTTTCGGATAACTTTGAGGCCGCGATTCCGACAACACCCGCGGGCCAATCTGAATCTGAGATCAGAAAAATTTTTTCATCCATACTTTTTTCTTCTATCAGTTCGGAAGCTCTTTTAACAATTTCTTCGGTTAAATTCTGTCTTTCTTCATTCAACTTATTCAAAGTTAACGCTAGTTGGCGAGCCTTATTTTCGTTTTTTTCCAGAAGTAATCGGATCCCTTTCTCGGCCGTTTCCAACCGCCCAACCGCGTTTAACCTCGGGCCAATTTGATAGCCGATGTTATAAGCACTGATATTATCAGTTTCAATACCGGCAAGCTCTGCTAAGAGCTTAATCCCAACTCTTTTTGTTTTCGACAAAACCTTCAAACCATAATAAGTGAAAATTCGGTTTTCACCTTTAAGAGGGACAACATCACAAATTGTGCCGATAGCGACAAGATCAAGAAGCCACTTCTCCTGACCCGGTTTTAGTTTCTGAGGAAGGGCCGAATAAAGAGCCTGCACCAACTTGAAAGCTACGCCCACTCCGGCTAAATCGACAAAAGGATATTTTGAATTTGACCTTTTGGGATTGAGACAAATGGCATTCGGTAATATCTCTTTTCCTTTATCTATTCGGATTGAATGATGATCGGTGATAATAAAATCAATCCCCCTTTCCTTGGCCGTTGCAACTTCTTCGATAGCCGTAATCCCACAATCAACGGTTACGATAAGGCTTGTTCCCTTCTCTTTTATTTGATTGATTGCTCCTAGATTAAGTCCGTATCCTTCAGCCTCTCGATCTGGGATATAATAATCAACCTTCAAACCGAGTTTTGTCAAAACTTCGAGAATAAGAACGGTTGAAGTTAGTCCATCAGCATCGTAATCTCCATAAACAGTCACTTTTTCATGTTTTGAGATTGCTCTTTCAATCCTCTTAACCGCTTTTTTCATGTCGCTCAACAAGAAAGGATCATGAAGTTTTAAATAATCCGGGTTCAAAAAATCTTTCGCTTCGCCTTCATTTCTAATTCCCCGGTTAAACAGTAGTTGCTTTTCTAAGTTCGAAAAGTCGGATTTTTTTAAAAAATCCTTCGGGAATTTTTCTTTTGTCTTCCATTGTTCTCTTTGAGCCTCAAGGGTTTTAGTCATGAAGCCAGTATAGAACAAATTGGCAGCTTAATTCAAGCAAGCATGAAAATCATTGACAAAAATTATTTTTATGATATACTAGAAAACATTGTACCTTCGAGCCCTTGGGGGTGAGCTTTGCCAAAGTTAGCAGTTTGGCTGGAAGTCCGTGATCAGGGTTACGTTACTCGCGTAGCCGTCTCAGCACAAATGGCCGAAAGGATTCGGTGCGGGGACTCTGTTGCTCTGTATTCGCTCTCCATTCGAGCGACTAAGAGCCGGGGCAACCGCGAATTCGGTCATACCTATAACCCAAACACTATGGCAGTAAGTGAATTAGGACCATACCGCCCTCGATCAAACTCTCGATCAAAATCGCAGAAAAAGAAGGCTAAACCTTTTGTCGTTGGTGCCTATGGGATCTGTCCCCGCTGCGGCTATGATTGCCGCGACCAGCCGGGCACGGACAGATGCCCCAACTGTGGCGAGAAAATCATCTGGCCTGACGATCTCTAAGTTATCAACCTTCTCTTTCTCACTCACTACAAAAAAGCCCGACTTCATATTATGAAGTCGGGCTACTTCTTTTGGTTCTGAATAAACCCAGATACTAAAAGTTAATAACTATCAGTTAGCGGCTGATGACCTCCTGTTTCCTCTCTTTCCAGTCATGCCAGACAACCAACAAAGGAGTAGCAACAAAGATTGAGGAGTATGTCCCAGCCACAATTCCGATCAAAAGCGCCAGAACAAAAGTCTTAATAGTCTCGCCCCCCAAAAGATAAAGTGCCAATAAAACCAGGAGTGTTGAAAATGAAGTATTTATTGAGCGCGCCAAAGTCTGAATAATACTGTCATTTGCTAGCGCTTTAAAATCCTCACTTCCTTTTCTTATCAGGTTCTCCCGGATTCTATCGAAAACAACAATCGTATCATGCACTGAGAAGCCGATAATAGTCAGAGCCGCCGTCACAAACATACTATCAACCTCGATCCCAAAGAAATGACCCAAAATTGAAAAGATTCCAAGCATAATCAAAACATCATGAATCAAAGCAAGAACAGCACAAACCCCAAACTGCCAAGAATTAATAGGCTTTGGAACTTTTCTAAAAGAAAAAGCCAAGTAAATAATAATAAAAATGGAAGCAATGGCGATTGAATAAAAGGCCTTATTAGTAAGATCGGAAGAAACACTGGCCCCGACCGTTTCAAATCGGTTTTCACTGACATTTAGATCATCAGCCAGCCTCTTTACTACTTGACGGTGTTTCTCCTCTTCCAGTTGCTTAGAACGGATAATAATTACTTCATCTTCACGCAAGCTCAGAGTGGGGTTCTCTACTTCTTCTTCTTTTAAAATTTCTAAAACTCTCTCGCTATTACTAGTTCCGCTGATTTCGATGATACTCCCACCGGTAAAGTCAATCCCCAGACTCAAGCCCCACAGAAAGAGAGAGATGATTCCTGGCAAAATAATAAGAATCGAAACCGAAAACCAGACCCATTTGTATTTAACGATATTCATTTGCCCTCTCCCCTCGGATGGCCCAAATACATCCAAGCTTTGGACAAGAAGCCAAAGCGGACCGTTATTCTCAGAAAAGTTCTGGTCACATTAATCGCCGTTAGCATGCTAACGAGAACACCGATAATAAGAACGACGGCAAACCCTCTGATTGTTCCCGAACCGAATATAAAAAGAATCAGAGCCGTAATAATACTTGAAACATTAGAATCTCGAATTGAAGTCCAGGCTCTATTAAACCCGGCCTCTACTGCAATCATTAAATTCTTCCCCGCTCTTAGCTCCTCTTTCATCCTTTCGAATATCAGCACATTTGCATCTACTGCCATCCCGATTGACAGAACAAAGGCGGCTACTCCGGCAAGATTAAGTGTAATCCCACCGCCGGGAAAAATTTTGAATATTGCCAATACAAAAAGAGTGTAGAGAGTTAGCGCTATCACTGATAGCAGCCCGGGCAGTCTGTAATAGAAAATCATAAATAAAGCGACAAGCACCAACCCGACGACTCCGGCAAAAATACTTTTTTCAATTGCTTCTTGCCCCAGGCTTGCGCCAATTGTTCTTTGTTCAATTACCTTTATTGGCACCGGTAGAGCTCCGGCATTCAATTGAATCGCCAGATTCTTCGCTTCTTTTAAACTAAAGCCCCCGGATATCTGAGCCTTTCCTCCAGATATTTTCTCGTTAACATTCGGGGCGGAAACAATCTGATCGTCCAGATAAATGGCAACCGGTTTCCCGATATTACGTTCTGTAATTTCTTCAAACTTTTTTGCTCCCTCCGAATTAAATTCTAAAGAAACAACTGGACTCCCATTTTGGTCATACTCTTGAGCGGCTCTTTTCAATAGGTTTCCGGTTAGCCCTGTCGATATTGGCTCCCCTTCTTCTTCATTTCCAATTTCCTTAAATTCTAATTGAGCCGTTTTGCCAATCAAGTCCATCGCCTCTTGAACGTCACTAATTCCGGGCATCTCTACTGTCAAGCGGCTCTCTCCGCCCAACTGGGATGTCTGAATCAGAGGCTCAGTGACTCCAAAAGAATTAATCCTGCTCTCAATTACATTTCTTAGAGAGTTCATGGCATCTGTTTTCGCATCACCTTCTACTTTAGATAAATCAGCTTGATAAACAATCCGACTCCCACCTTGAAGGTCTAGCCCTTCTTTAATATCGGGATCAACCTTCCAGTCAATTTTAAGAGGCTCAAATTTAAAATGAACTCCACCGGGCCAATCTATCACTAGAGCAATGCCGGTAAAGATAATAATAAAAATAAGTTTCAACCAATTTCTTCTTTTTTTCATGCCATCCGCGCTCAATCTCTGAAAAGGATAACTTATTTTTAAAGGCAAGTAAAGAAAAACAGAAGCATTATTGTTCACGAAATCGAAGTGAGCTAGAATAGAATCAATGAAGTATGTGATTTGTGGCGTCAAAATCGCCTCCGGCAATGAAGATTTCTTTACATACGGAGTCCCGTCAAAACTGGAATCTCAGGTTAAGCTTGGCTCTTGCGTAAAAATGCCCTTCAGAAACAAAATAAGTGAAGGAATAGTTTTTGGATTTACCACAAAACCGGCTTTTTCTACTAAATCTATTTTAGAAGTATCGGCCTTTCAGCTGCCCCCATACTTTTTAGAAATGGCAAAATGGATCTCAAGATTTTATGGCGCATCAATCTCCCAAACATTAAAAACTATGCTCCCCTTTAGTTTGTTTATAAAAAGAAGAGAAATAAGCAAATCCGATCAAAAAAATGAACAAATTCAAAAACCAAAACTTAGTCTTGAACAAAAAAAGATTTCAAAACTCATCATTAACAATCCCTCAAAACCTCATCTGATTTTTGGTGTTACCGGCTCCGGTAAAACAGAAATTTATCTTGAGGTTTTAGAGGAAACTATCCGCGAAAACAAGCAGGCCCTAATTCTTGTTCCGGAAGTTTCGCTTACCCCCCAGATCGTTTCTCGATTTGAAGATCGATTTCCGGGACAAGCAGTTCTATATCATAGTTATCTAAGAGAAACCGAAAGAGCCAATGCCTGGAAAAATATTAGCCGGGGTAAGAAGAATATCGTTGTCGGATCTAGAAGCGCTCTCTTTCTGCCTTATAGAAATCTTGGTTTAGTGGTAATGGATGAAGAACATGAAACCAGCTATAAACAAGAACAATCACCTAGATATGAGGCCAGAGAAGTTGCCAAACAGCTCTGCCGTCTAACTCGCTCTATCTTAATTCTTGGAAGCGCCACTCCCTCACTAGAATCTTTTTATTTTGCCGAGAAGGGAAACTATCACCTTCACACTTTGAATAAAAGATTTATTCAAGATTTAATGCCAGAAGTCTCTGTTGTTGACATGAGAAATGAATTTCAATTTGGGAATAGATCCGTTCTTTCGCTTGCCATAAAAGAGGAAATAACAAAAGTTTTGGAAAGAAAAAGACAAGTCGTTTTATTCCTTAATCGTAGAGGCCTGTCTACTTTTGTTATTTGCCGCGACTGCGGCTATATTGAAAAATGTCCCAATTGTGATATTCCTCTCACTTATCACCTCAATTACAACAGTGGCAAGCTCTATTGTCACCACTGCGACTTCGACAAAAATGAGTCAACCCGCTGTCCCAACTGTAACTCTGCCGCTATTAAATTTTTTGGACAAGGAACTCAAAAAGTCGAAAGGGAAACAAGGAAGTTTTTTCCTAAAGCTCGCATAAAAAGAATGGACAGTGATTCCGTTTCAAAAAACCATCAAAATATTTACGAGAACTTTAAGAATAAAAACTTTGACATCTTAATTGGTACTCAGATGATTGCCAAGGGATGGGACATTCCTGGGGTTGATCTGGTTGGAATAGTTTCAATTGACGGAACGCAAAATTTACCTGACTTCAGGGCAACGGAAAAAGCTTTCTCGCTCATATTGCAAGTAGGCGGAAGAACCGGAAGAGGTGACAACCGAGGAAAAGTAATTATTCAGACCTATAATCCTGATAATGATATTTTTGGATATGCCATAAGACATGATTACCGATCTTTCTACGATAAAGAGATAACCAAGAGAAAAGAACTCCATTATCCTCCTTTCTCTAATTTGATAAGCTTAACCTATTCTCATCATGATGAACAAAAGGCTCAGCAAGAAGCAACCGGATTAAAGCAAAAACTGGAATACAAACTAGATAAAAGCCAAGTAATGATTCTGGGCCCTTCACCTGCTTTCATCCCTAAAATTAACAAATTATACCGTTGGCAATTACTGATTAAGATTAAGCGTCCTTTAAACCATGGAAAAATTCTAGAAAAAGTGTTAAAATACACTTCCACTAACTGGAAAATTGATATTAACCCGAGTTAAAAATGAAGAATAAAAGTCGCATTGTTACTTTCCCCTCCGAGATTTTAAGAAAAAGATCAGCCGAAGTCGATCCAAAAAACAAAAAAGCCAAAGACTTAATCTCAAGAATGGTTCTGGCTTTAAGAAATGAAGAAATCGGAGTGGGGCTTTCAGCACCCCAATTGGGCAAAAATTTACAGATTGTTGTCATAGAAGCTCGAGAGATCAAAAATAAGACAGGGGAAATGGTCCAGAAAGCAATCCCGCTTTCTATTTTTTTAAATCCCAAAATCACAAAGATGTCGAAAGAAAAGAAAACTGAAGAAGAGGGCTGCCTGAGTTGCCCTTCTTATTACGGTCCAGTGGAAAGATCCTTAAAAATTAGAGTCGAATGCCTAGACGAAAAAGGTAATTTTAAAAAGATAAATGCTTCTGGATTGTTAGCCAGAATTATTCAGCATGAAGTAGATCACTTGAATGGCATTCTTTTTATTGACCGGGTTGTAAATAAAAAAGACATCAAACAATATCTGAAGAAAGATGACAGAGAATTTTAAAAGATTAAAGGTTCTTTTTGCCGGATCCGGCCCTTTTGCTGAGCCAATTTTTTTGGAAACTCTTAAAATTTTTCCTGATACTACGCTTATCACAAAAAAAGACAAACCGAGGGGCAGAGGGCAAAAAATACTTGCTTCAAACATAATAAAATTAGCGAGTAGACATCAGCTCGAGACTTTACAAGTGGAAAATGGGAAAGAACTTGCGGAGATAGTAAAAACACTGTGTCCGGCGCTTGTAATTACAGCTTCCTTCGGGATCATTATTCCTTCGTCTGTCCTAAGCCTTCCGGAATACGGCTTTATAAATTTTCACCCCTCACTGCTTCCAAAATATCGGGGGTCAGGTCCAATCCAAACTGCAATCTTAAATGGTGATAAAAGGACCGGCATTAGCATTATTAGACTGAACGAAGGTATCGATCAAGGAAATATCCTGTTTCAAGAAAGTCTGACCATTCAAGAAACCGAGACTAGCGAACAACTTGAGAAGAGAATCCTAGGTTTAATAACCGAAAATCTTGAGGAGTTTTTCTCCAACCTTTTTAATGGTTGTCTTAATGAAAAGATTCAGGACAATTCTCAGGCCTCCTTTTCAAAGAAAATAACAAAGAAAGATGGTGAGATTGACTGGAAAGCTGATAGCCTGTCAGTCGAAAGAAAAATCAGGGCCCTTAATCCATGGCCGGGAACGTTCACTCATTGGGAAGGAAAGCAGTTAAAAATTATTTCCGGTGAAGCGATTGCCGAAAAAACTACCTTAAAACCGGGTACTTTTTTCGTAAAAGACAATGCCGGATATGTTTCAACAGGAAATGGCTTACTTAAAATTAACATAGTCCAACTTGAAGGTAAGAAGCCGCTAGAGATGTCTCAGTTTTTGCTCGGTCATGCTAAAATTAAAGACAGTATTTTCAGCTAGCGCTTAGTTAGAACATTTTTTATCTCTTCTACAACATTCGAAGGCGTATATTGACTCTTGACCATATAGCTCTTTGCGCCCAAAGCAAGTGCTTTTTTCACATGTTCATCTTGACCGAGATTGCTCATAACAATGATTGGAATATTCTTGGTTGTATCTTCTCCTTTAAGGGCGTTTAAAACTCCAAATCCGTCAAGTTCAGGCATCAAAATGTCCAAAAGGATAACATCAGGCATAAATTGCTTTGCCCTTTCAACTCCTTGAATGCCGTTCTCTGCTAATTCTACTTCAAAGTTCTCAAGGTTAAGTTTGGTCTTATACATCCTTGAGATAAATCTGTCATCTTCAATTATGAGAATTTTTTGTTTTATTTGCATCTCTATCTGTTCCTCTTGGAAAGTGTATCACAAAAACAGTCCTTGAGAAAATAAAAAACTCATGCCAGAATGCTGGGTTTACCTTGATCAAGGCAAAAGCTGCCACTTGTTGTAAATCCGCTTGCCTTTTTATGCCCCCCGCCTCCAAGGAATTTTGCTAACACTTGAACATCCACTAGCTCGGATCTGGTTCTTAGGCTAACTTCGATTTTCCCATTCCCATCTGCATAGATCAAAAAAACAATGCTTGCGCCGCCGATTGAATTCAAATAGTTAGCAATCCCACTCACTGCTTCCCGTCCCAAATTATGATCAAGGAGATCTTTTTCAGTAATAAAGCTGGTAACGGTCTGATATTCTTTATTGAAAATTAATCTTTCCAAAGCCAAGCCGTAGACCTTAACAACATCGATCTCCTTTGTCAAAAAGGCGTTATTTATGATCGTTCCCAACCTGGCGCCATTTGCTACTAAGAAGGCCGCCGCTTTAAAGCTCTCTTCGGTTGTATTCTGATTTTGAAAACTAGAGGTATCGGTTTCTATTCCAGTCAAAAGCAATGTCGAAATTGTCTTATCAAATTTTAACTTCAAATTTTGAAGTACCTTGAGAATCATTTCTGAGGCGGAGCTAAAGCTGGGGTCTTGCCAAATATAATCAGCCTTTTCCAACAAGTCACCGACTTCATGATGGTCAATCACATAGATTGGGGTTTTTGATTGTTTAAATTGCTCCAGCAGCTGGACATTATCTATTCTTTGCCAGCTGGGAGTATCCAGAATAAAAACGGCATCTACCGGCTCAAAGCCGATACTTTTTTCAAAAGTGGTATATTCGTTTAGAAATTTGATAAATTCTGGAAGAGTGTCTGCCAGATATATAAGCCCCCTACCTCCAAGTTTCTCAAAGCCTAACTTCAGTCCGAGACAGGCTCCATAACAATCGCCATCAGGCGAAACGTGACCAAAAATTGCTATCTTTTTAAATTTCTTTAAGAATTCAGCTATTTCTTTATGATTGATTCTTTTCATTTTTTAAGATCTCGTCAATTCTTTGAGCATAGGCAGCAGAGTGATCGATTTCAAATGAAAGCAGCGGAACTTTTTTTGAAAACATATTTTTGTTAATGATTTTTTGGATTTCTTTTCTCTTCTCTTCAATTTCATTCAAAGATTCCCTCTCTTCCCCACCATAGATGCTTATCCATACTATCGCACTTTTTAAATCCATGGTTGTTTCCACTTTGGTAACGGTAATTATTGCTTCCGTTTTAATGGTAGAGTTAATTAATTTAGAGACTTCATGTCTGAGTTTTTTGTTAACTTTTAAGATTCTTTCAGACATTACAAGGTTCGCTTAATTTTCTCAACTCGATATTCCTCAACCACGTCGCCTTCCGTTATTTCTAGTTCTCGATCTAGTTCAATGCCGCATTCCCCACCAACAACAACCTCCTTAACCTCATCTTTCTCTTTTTTTACCTTTACGACACTAGCTCCTCTAGTGATCTCTTTATTCTCTCTTGTCACCTTTATCGGCAAGTTTTTTTCAATTTTTCCAGACTTAACTTTCCCGCCAACAACCATTTTCCCTTTTCCTTTGACAAAAACTTTTAAAATTTCAAGTTGACCAACAACAATTTCATGAATTTCCGGCTCAAGCATATCTGATAAAGCAGCCTTAATATCATCAAGTAGCTCATAAATTATCTTATAAATGGAAACTGTAACTTTTTCCCTTTTCGACAATTGTTCGACTTGATTCGGCATGGTTACATTGAAGCCTATGACAAGACCTCCCGATGCTTTTGCCATAGAAATATCATTCTCCGTAATATTGCCAATTCCTTCAGAAATTATATTCGCAGTTACTTCTTGGTCTCCTAAATTATTAAGAGACTCTTTGACTGCTTCCAGAGATCCCTTAACGTCGGCTTTTAAAACAAGACTTAATTCTTTCTGTCCTCTTTTCGCCATCGAAACAGAAAGCTCTTCAAGCCCGAGTTTCTTAATATTAGCCAACTTGTGAATTCCCTTACTCCTAAGGCTGTTTTGACTTTCTGCTTTTGCTTCTCTCTCACTGGAAAAACCCTGTAAAAGATCTGCCACTTGAGGTACAACTTTTAATCCGGAAATTTGAACCGGCATCGAAGGCTCGGCTTCTTTAATTTTTTTGCCGGTATAGTCCTCCATGCTTCTCACTTTTCCGTAAGTTTCTCCTACTGAAACATAATCTCCAAGAGCAAGCGTTCCGTTCTTGATAAGAATTGTTGCTACCGGTCCCTTTCCCCGATCCAGATTTGACTCAATAACAACTCCGACCGCTGCTGATTTTGGATCAGCCATAAATTCATCAAGATCCGAAACTAATAACAGTAAGTCCAAAAGATCATCAACCCCCTCCTTAGTTTTGGCTGATACTTTTGCTATCGGGGTTTTGCCTCCCCACTCTTCGGGAACCAGTCCAATTTCTGCAATTTGCTGGAGAACTCTGTTCGCATCCGCTTCCGGTTTATCAATCTTTGTAATCACAACTACTATTGGAGTATTAGCTTTTTTTGCATGATTGATGGCTTCTATTGTTTGTGGTCTTACGCCATCATCAGCCGCAATTATCAAAATTACGATATCAGTTAACTGAGCTCCATGTTCTCTCATCTTCTCAAAGGCAGCGTGTCCGGGCGTGTCTAGGAAAGTGATTGCCCTATTTTTTCTTTCGATTTGATAGGCGCCAATATGCTGAGTAATCCCACCCGACTCTCTGGCAACAACGTTGGTCTCTCTGATAGCATCAAGCAGTGAAGTTTTTCCATGATCAACATGACCTAAAACAGCAATAATTGGAGGGCGGACCTCAAGCTTACCACTCGGAACGGCAATAGGTTGTTTTGCCCCCTCCTTTTTTTCTTCTTTTTCAACTTGATACCCTAAATATTCCCCGATTATTGCCGCTGTTTCAAAATCAATAAGTTCGTTAATCGTGGCCATTACGCCATTTTTCATTAGTTCGGCAACCACTTTAGCCACCGGTAAACTTAGTCGATGCGCAAAATCACCAACCGTTATTACTTCGGGAATTTTAACTTTATTTATTGTCTTGTCTTCAGTCATATCAATCCTTCTAAAAAATCTCTAACTTTAATATTAGAGATTTTTTATTTATTTCAAATAGATAAAAAACTATTTAATCATCTCTAAACTATTTTTTTGCCTTTTTGATTGTCTTTTTTTCTTTTGGTTTTTCTTTCTTGAGATTACCAGCATCCTTAATATCCTTCAAACTTAAGGCTAATTTATGATTATCAGGGTCGATAGATATAATTTTAAAGTCATAGTGCTGCCCCTCTTTTACAATGTCTGACGGGGAAACAACATGCTCCTCAGAAAGCTCCGAAATATGCACCAGAGCCTCCACGGAGCTAGATAATCTCACAAAGGCACCAAATGGCGTAATTCTTGTTACTTCCCCGGTAACTATATCGCCGATCTTTATATCTTTAACCTTATCTAACCAGGGATCTTTGGCTAACCTCTTCATCGATAGAGAAATTTTATCTTCCTCGATTCCGATAATCATAACCTCTATTTCATCACCGATCTTCACAAAATCTGCCGGGTTGTCAACTCTATCCCAAGAAATCTCAGAAATATGGACTAAGCCCTCTACTCCTTGGACATTAAGAAAAATTCCAAAATCTACTACCCCCGTCACCTTCCCTTTGATTTTTTCGCCTACAGTAAATTTGCTCAGTAGCTCCTCCGTTCTCTCTCTCGAGGCCGCCTTTTCCGAAAAAATCAATTTACTCTCTTTCTTATCAACATCCAAAACAACAACGTCTAGAGTCTTTTCTACTAAATCTGAGAGCCTGGATAGGATTTCATCCTTATCAGAAACCCTAGGATAATGTTCTGTCGAAAGCTGTGAAACGGGTAAAAACCCCCGAATTCCCTCAGTTTCGATCAGAAGCCCTCCTTTATTTGCATCGAAAGGCTTTACTTTGAAGACCTCCCCTTCTTCCATCATTTTTACTAATTTATCCCAGATTTTTTCGCGGCTTGCCTTCCTGAGGGAAAGCAGGATATAGCCCTCGTCCGTTTCCTGATAAATAACGGAAGCCGAAACTTCATCACCAGCCCCTATCTCTCCGGTAATCGCCTTATCGCTTATCTCAGGCCCAACAACCAGACCAGTACCATGGACTCCTAGATCCAACCAAATACCATTCTTGGTAACATTAATGGCTTTCCCCTCTAAGATGTCTCCAACCTGAGGAACTTTTATTTTTTCCTCATATTGAGCTAGAAGCTCTTGCATTACAGTCGTATCATTTTTTGACATTTAATATTTTTGTCTCCTTTCAAAAATTTCCTCAAAACTGAGGACCACTAAATAATACAAAAGAAATGCCTTTTTGTAAAGGTAAATATTGCAAGATTGAACTGAAAAAGAGAATTTTATTGGTTTTTTAGGGAATTTGACACAGACTTGCGACTGTTAGTCCAAAACCTCAGAGTCCAGATTATTGAAATAAGACCGGCGATAGGAAAAAGATAATCTTCCGGACCGGAAGAGGTTAAATCTTCAGCAGGACCAGCAATAACATTTTCCTCAGGAGTCTCTAAGGCAGAAGGAGTTTCTAACGAAGACGTTTCTGAAACCGGAATTGTCGTTGTCGTTTCCACTGTTCTGATT
Organism: uncultured Candidatus Saccharibacteria bacterium; assembly: GCA_964484885.1. GTDB lineage: Bacteria > Patescibacteriota > CPR2 > UBA1875 > CAZAFQ01 > CAZAFQ01. The sequence goes on from CAZAFQ010000003.1 coordinate 23,629, forward strand.
TGAGAGATAGTTCTTTTAGTACTGACTGATTTACCGCCTTTCGTTTCAGCCTTAATCTCAAATTCATTTAACCCGGGTTTAAGATCCTTAACCACGGAAAACTTACCATCAGTGCTTACTTGAATGCTCTCATTGTTAATCCATACCTTATTTCCTCTATCTGTCTCTCCGTCAATCGTAGCTTCCTCCTGTAGCGTTTCAATAACTTCTTCGGGGAGATTAACACTTAGAGTCGGGTCTTGTTCTGTGCGTGATCTCTGCCAATTTACCACGCCGATTATTACCCCGATGAAAATTATTAAAATAACGAGGGGCAAGATAAACGATTTCCAAGTAATTTTTTCTGCCATTTTATTCCCTTATTAGTAGAATAGAAAATTATACCACTTACCTTTATAGTTGTCAAGCTTGATTATACTAACCCAAAGCTTGCGTTTTGTTGTCTTTTTTGATAAAACACTTCAGTTGAGAAAAACTCTGATTCTGTGCTATAATTTCAAGCTATGAGAAAACCCGAACTAATCTTGCCGGCCGGAGATTTGGAACGTGCCAAGATTGCATTCCGGTACGGTGCTGATGCTGTTTACTTGGGGTTACCAGAATTCTCAATGAGAAAAACGGAAGTAAGATTTACCCTTAAGGAAGTCGAGGAAATTATAGATTTTGCTCATCGGCAAGATAAGAAGGTTTATCTAACTTTTAATACTTTTCTACATGAGGGCGATCTAGAAAGAGCGGCTCAAGCCATCAGAAAGACAGCTCAAGCAAGTCCCGACGCCTTTATCGTTAGTGATGTCGGTTTAGTAGAAATTATCAAAAGAGAAGCCTCCAATATCCCCTTGCATATCTCGACTCAAGCAAATGTTACAAATTCCCAAGCAGCAAAATTCTGGCAAGATTTAGGGGCCAAGAGAATTGTTCTCGCTCGCGAATTAACACTGGAGGAAATTAAAAGGATTAGTCGTAAGGTTCCGGGTGTTGAACTTGAGGTTTTTGTTCACGGTGCAATGTGTATCTCTTATTCGGGAAGGTGTCTACTTTCGGCTTATATGACCGGGAGAGAGGCCAACTTAGGTGAGTGTGCTCAACCCTGCCGATGGCATTACAATGTAAGGGGTAAAACTAAAAATGCAAAAGATAATAAACTCCCCGTCGATTTTTTTCTGGAAGAAAAGCTCAGACCGGGCGAATATTTCCCTGTAGAAGAGACTGAAAAGGGCACGACCTTGATGAGCTCACAAGATTTACGCTTGATTCGCTATCTACCCCATTTAATCAAGGCCGGCGTAACCGCTCTAAAAATTGAGGGTCGCAACAAGACAGAATATTATGTTGCTACAACGGCACGTGCCTATCGGAAAGGAATTGAGGCTGCAGTTCAAGAAGATTTTAATACTACGCTCATTGCCGAGCTGGAAACCGAACTTGAAAAACTAAACTACCGAGGCTATACAGAAGGTTTTCTCTTCGGAAAGGCTAAGCGCGGCGAAGTTTATCTAAAGAGAGAACCGATCAGAAAGTGGAATTACAGTGGCAAAATCATATCCTGCAATAAGGACTTCGCACATCTTGTCGAAATTAAAAACCAATTGTCAGTTAACGATAATGTGGAAATCTTAAGCCCTCAAGAGGTATTTCAAGACTTCATCCAAAAAATTTTTGTAAAAGATCAAGAAGTAGAAAAGGTAAATCCCGGAAAGCTTAAGCAAAAAGCAAAAATTCTTCTTTCCCGTTCTTATCCCGCTAACTCAATAATTCGGAAAAAAGCTCTTCCAAAGCAAGACATTAGTTATCCTGTTGTTTAGCCCACAACTTATAATAAAAAAGTTATCATCACCCTTATGCTTTACTTTCATTTTCAATTAACATTAAAATATGAACAATGAATCAAAAAATCAAAAAATTATTAGCAAAATATCGTTGCCTTCCGGGTAAGGTTTTTTCATATAACGCTAGTACCAAAACGATTACTTACATCCCTGAATTATTGGAAACTGATGATGGGCTTCTCGCCTTTCTTCATGAGATTGCCCATCTTCAACTGAATCATTTTTCCTATAAATATGATGTAGAGCTTCTTGGGATTGAAGTTGAAGCTTGGGAGTTGACTAAAAAATTAGCCCAAGAAATGAAAATTAAAATCAATGAAAACCATATTAGAGAATGTCTCAGAAGCTACGATTGTTGGATATCAAAAAGAGCAGCCTGTCCCAAATGTGGCGCCTATAGCCTTCAACGAACCCAAAATGTCTTCGGTTGTTTTGTCTGCGATTGCTACTGGAAAGTTAATGATCGCAAAGATCGAGAAGTTAGGAAAAAAATATTTCCCAAAAAGTCAGGGTAATTCTACTCCTCTTATTCGTTCAATCGATTTATTTTTTTTAAATTTTTTGGCCCGCTTTTGCTTTGTC
>CAZAFQ010000004.1:0-19502 GCA_964484885.1 uncultured Candidatus Saccharibacteria bacterium
GGCTACCCGGTTTCGGATTTGATACTGAAATTTTGGTAATTGCCAAAAAATACAATTTAAGGATTATCGAGATCCCAGTTGATTGGTATGATATTGAGCAAGAAACTAATATTAATCCCCTAAAAGATTCCTTAAAATCCTTTAAAGAGATTTTTATTATTAAGAAATATTTATGGACGGGGAAATATGACAAAAAGTAAAGGTAACTTATTAAAAATTCTGATTTCAATCGTCGTCTTAATCGCTTTTTTTTCGTTTTTAAATGATACCGCTTATAATTCATTTAAAAGACTGTTGGTCAAAAATTCGAAATTATATACTGAAATGGTTGCATATGGAAAATCTAAGGGGAATACCGAGAAGTTTTTTATTATTCAAGATAAGCCTTATGTCTCAAGCCTTGTTGAACGAGAATTAAAAATATTACCAGAGGAGAAACTGAATGATCTTGGCTGCTCGGAACAAGAAACTTATCTTATATTTGAAGAAGAAACGAAGGATATTCTTGATTATGCGACCAAGTATCAAGCTGAGATATTAGTTCTGAATTCGGGGACAGACATTCAGTTTTATGTTTTAAAAGTTTTAGGGAGGGAATCATGCCAAATAGAGTAGCTGATTTTTTAAAAAAGAACTGGATCCTAATTTTTATTCTGGTAGTTGCTACAGTTTTGAGGTTTTATAAACTGGGTACTCTACCGCCGGGTTTGCATCCGGATGAGGCTGCGAATGGATTAGATGTTATTGGGATGATTGATCAAGGAAAATTTTCGGTAATTTTTGATACTAATGGACCGAGAGAGGGCCTCTTTTTATATCTGCAGGGCTTTTTTGTTTGGCTGGGGAAGTTCTTTTCAATAGAATCACTTCATTATACTTCGCTTGCCTTAAGGATTGCTCCGGCAATAATCGGTGTTGTAACGGTTTTTGGTATCTATAAGTTAGCAAAAGAATTCTTTAATAAAAATGTTGCTCTTTTTGCTTCAGCCGCTCTTGCTGTCAGCTCATGGCATATCCAATTTAGCAGAAATGGTTTTCGGGCAATCATGACTCCACTAATTTTGGTATTTCTCTTTTACTTTTTCATTCGAGCTTATCGTAACGGTAAACTAAAAGATTATATTTGGAGCGGTGTTTTTTTAGCACTTGGATTTTATACTTACCTTTCCTTCCGGATGATTCCCCTAGTCTTTCTGGCATTGATTATTTATATTTTAATGATAAAGAAAAAATTTTTTTCAGCAAATGTAAAGAATCTAGCTTATTTCATCGGCGTATTCTTTATTTGTATGATCCCTATGATTTTTCACTTTATCAATGTACCGGCAGACATTTTGGGTCGGGCTTCGACAAGTATTTTCGGCCAGGAGCAAAATCCGTTCTTTATTTTCGGAGATAATATTGTGAAAACTGCTCAAATGTTCAATTTTGTTGGAGACGCGAACTATCGGCACAATGTAGCTAGTTTGCCAATGTTAGAACCAATAATTGGAGTGCTTTTTTGGGTAGGTCTGATCTTAGCACTTTTTAAAATTAAAAAGATTGAATATTTTATCCTGATTGTTTCCCTGGCAGTCCTCTCTTTGCCGGAATTACTGACAGGAGAAGGAATCCCTCATGCTCTGCGTTTGGTTGGTATCATACCGGTCGTTTTTATTCTCTCAGGTCTAGGATTCGAGTGGTTTATTGCACTTCTGAAGAAAGTTGGCAATGTTAAGTTTAAGTTTTTCGAAGGAATAATAGCAACTCTTATTCTCTGTCTCTCTTTACTTACAGCAGCACATAAGTATTTTGTGATTCTGCCCAATTCCACTGATGGTCGCGAGGCCTATGCCGAAGACATGGTGACAATGGCAGAACGAATCAAGGTGTTGCCACAAAACCAAGAGGTTATTCTAATTGCCGGAGAATATGGGACAAAGACCGTAAAATATTTAACTCACGGTGTCCAACGAAGCATTAAGCGATGTGAACTGTCAGACATAGATAAGATTAATCTTAATAGTCAGTCCGCTATTTTTGTTCAGAAAGATTGGATTGAAGAGAGCCTCAGTAGCTTCGGAGACAGAAATTTAAACTTGGAGCTTACTCCCGTGTTCTCTGACCTAGATGGAAGGGTGCTATTTTATGAAAAAATATAATGGTTTTAGCTATTCCTGGGGAGTGCCAATCATTGTTGGCTTAATTGCAAGATTATATAAGCTGACTGGATCTAGTATATGGCATGACGAGGGTTATACCATGTGGCTTTTAAAGTACGATTTTAGCGATATCATTGCCAGAACTGCCAGAGATGTGCACCCACCGGGCTATTATCTTTTTTCCAAGATTTGGGTTAGTGTTTTTTCTGACTCAGTTTTTTCAATACGTTTTCTGTCCGTTCTTTTTTCTATTGGGATTATATATTTTACATACAAGATTGTAGTGCGATTGTTTAATAGACGGGCCGCCTTTTGGGCAGCAATGTTTTTGGCCTTGTCGCCCTTTATGGTCAGATTTGCCCAAGAGGCAAGAATGTATGGGGTGGTAGCTTTCTTCACAACTCTAGCTTCGTATTATTTAGTTTGCTTCATCCAGGAGAGAAAAAATAAATTTTTGTTGCCTTATGGGCTGGCGATGTTTATAGCAGTCTATACTCAGTATTATGCTTTTTTTGTGATGCTTGCGCACTGGTTAATTATCTCTCTATGTACGCCTGGATTTTGGGAATTTCGATGGCAAAAATCAATTAAAGAGAAGCTTTACTTATTTAACCCCTATTGGTGGTTAACAAGTGTAGCGCTACTTATTCTCTATCTTCCGTGGTTTCCGGTTGCCTACAAACAAGTGACAAGGGTCAGTACAAGCTATTGGATTCAGCCTGACTGGATAACAATGAAGACGATTCCCAATAGTATTTTGCAATTTACAGTTTTTAGCCATCTCGATGTGCTTTATGATGCGCCTTTAGAAAAAATCCTCTATTGGTTGATAGTTACCATATTTATCGGGTTTACCTTAGGAGCATTATTCAATAAAAAATGGCGAGGAAAGGCTTTATCTCTAGTAATTTATGGTTATCTTCCGATGATTTTGGTTTTCATTGTTTCAAAACTAAAAACTCCAATCTATCAAGACAGATATTTCCCTTTTTCCGCGGTGGCGATTTTTGCTCTATGGGGAGTGTCCATTGCTTGGATAAAAAATAAATCTGTAAGAGTCGGGATGGCTTTGGTAATTCTCCTTGTGCTTATTGTCGGGAACTACTACATGCACCATTATACTAATCATCAAATGCGCCAGGTCTTTGAAGCAGTTTCGAGTCAGCTGGAACCAGGAGATAATGTAGTTTCAGGTGAGCTTTATACTTTTCTTGATGGGATTTATTATTTTGGTGATGGAAATTTACACTTTCTTTCGGCTCCGGTTGATGGTTATGGTGAAACTTCTTTATTCTACGATCAGCAGGAAAAATACCTTGTTTCTCAAGGTGAGTTAAAACAAGCAAGTAACAGAATTTTTGTTATTGGAAGGACAGGAGACAAAGAGTATTTTGACGAAGAATATTGGTCCGACTATCAAGGTGCGATAATTTTTGAGGAGAATGGGTTAAAGGCTGTGTGTTATAGCAAAGATTAGTTACAAGTTATTAGCTGGAAAATATAAATTACCTCATTAATCCGGCTTAGTAGAGTGGTTTTAAAAAGTAGTCAGGAGCTAACAGCCTTGAGAAAATCTTTAATTTGTTCTATTTTAATAAGAGTTAAAAACAAGGAGATAAGATGGCAATGTTTGGAAAGATGAAGGAGCAATATGACTTTATTAAAAAAGCGAAGGAAATCCAAAAGAAACTAAAGGACGAAATAGTAGAAGCTGAAAAAGGAATGGTTCGGGTAAAAATGAATGGAGAGCAAAAAATACAAGCCGTTGAAATCTTAGCCGAAGAAATAAAAGATAAGTCAGAATTGGAAAGAAATATTAAAGATGCCGTCGGAGCTGCTATCGAAAAATCTCAAAAGATTGCTGCGGAAATGATGAAGAGTGTTACTGGCGGAATGGGGCTGCCCTTTTAATTTAGAGCTTAAGATCAAAGACTTTGTTTTTGCCTTTTAATAATTATGAATATTATTCCAAAAAATGTTGAGAAACTGATTGAAGAATTTTCGCAGTTACCGGGGATTGGTCCCAAAACAGCCGAAAGATTAACCTTCTATTTACTAAGAAGTGCAGACAGCCAAATAGACGAGTTGGGACGAGCAGTTACTCAATTAAAGAAAAACATAAGAACGTGCTCGATTTGTTCAAATATCACCGAGACTGATCCGTGCTTAATTTGCAGTAATACCTCTCGAGATAATAGCCTCATTTGTGTCGTTGAGGAGCCGCTTGATATCGTTGCGATTGAAAAAACAGGCAAATATAAGGGCTTCTATCATGTTCTTGGTGGTGTTATTTCCCCGATCGAAGGAATTGGTCCCGATGAGCTTTATGTGAAAGAGTTGATAGAAAGATTAAAAAATAAAGAGGTTAAGGAGGTAATTCTGGCTACTAATCCAAGCATAGAAGGCGAAGCGACAGCACTTTACCTTCAAAAGTTGATTCGGCCAAAAGAGGTTAGGATAACTCGAATTGCCCGCGGACTTCCTGTAGGCGGAGATTTAGAATATGCGGATGAAATTACCCTTGTTCGAGCGCTGGAGGGGAGGCTGGATTATTAATGAAAATTCAGAAAGAGGAGAAGATTCAAACCAGAAGGGTAGATGAAAGCCCTCTTTATGGGCTTCATCACATGCATCATTTTGAAAAAGATAATGAGATTATTCATGAACTCCATCACTGCTTCTTATTTGGGCAAAAGAACATGAAAGGAAGAAGGTTTACGATATCTCATAAAAGAATTGACACTGAAATATATCATATGATTAGCCCCGGTTTCGAAGGTAATTTGTATGATCACGCCAACAACGTCTATAGAATCAAAAAAACGGAATTTATAGATGGAAAATACTATTTAGTCGCAAATGAGTAGGAGTAACTAGGAAAAGTTACATTATCGGAAACCTTACTTGAGATTTATACTTTCTTTTTGTATTCAAAAAGTCTAAGCTAGATTTATGGAAATCAAGGAGATAAAAAGAGGGAACATCAGGTGGCTTGATATTGTACATCCCAAACAGGCCGATGTTAACTATTTAGCAAAGAATTTTCCTTTTCATACGCTAGACTTGGAAGACTGTTTATCAACCATACAAAGACCAAAAATTGATGAGTATGAAGACTATCTTTTTATGGTTTTGCATTTTCCTCGTTTCTTCAAAGAGACGTCGCATCTTGTATCATCAGAGGTGGATTTTTTTATAGGAAAAAATTACTTAGTAACACTTCATAACGGGAGTCAGAAACTTTTAAATGAATTTTTTGAGAAATGTAAGGATAAGCCGGAGTTTTTCACAAAAATGACAAAGAAAGGATCTGGTTTTTTGTTATATCAAATAATCAACCTGCTTTACGGCAACTGTTTTCCAATGATTGATAAGATTTATGAAAAAATTGAGAAATTTGATATGGAAATTTATTCGGAGAAAAGACATCCCAAGCTTCTAATCAAAGATTTATCAAATTTCCGAAGAGAGATTATAAACTTTCGTCGAATTATCAAACCTCAAAGAGAAGTAATCGGTGTTCTGGAAAAAGTAAAAGCGGCTTTTTTGGCCAAAGACGTTGACATTTACTTTGATGATATTGGGGATCAAATTGAAAAAATTTGGGATTTGCTAGAGAACCAAAAAGAAGTAGCGGACTCCCTGTCCACTACCTATGAAGCCGTAGTCTCAAATAAAACTAATGACGTTATCAAAACTCTAACAATTTTTTCGGTAATTTTGCTACCATTAACATTGCTTTCGGGACTATTTGGAATGAACGTAGATTTGCCATTTTCAGAAAAGACCGGTTTTATTTTTATAATAGGGCTAATGTTTCTGATTACGATTATCATGATTTCTATCTTTACTCGTAAAGATTGGCTCTAAGCCAAGATAAATACATGGAAAAGTTGATTGTTGCGTTTAATGAAGTTAAAATGGCGAAGACGAAAATATAAGATTGATTGAAAACAACGCAATGAAAATATATAACACCCTCTCAAAATCAAAAGAAGAGCTGATCCCAGTAAAAAAGGGGCACATTAGCATGTATGTCTGCGGTCCGACTGTTTATGATCTCTCTCATATCGGTCATGCCAGGACATATATCTCTTTTGATATTATTAAAAGATACCTTGAGTATATCGGGTTTAAGGTAAAATATATTATAAATATCACCGATGTGGATGATAAAATACTGGATCGAGCTAAGAAAGAAAAAATTACTCCGGGAGAATTAACGACAAAAATGATTCAAAAGTTTAAGAAAGATTTCTTAGCCCTAAAGAACGAAAAACCGGAGAAGATGCCTAAGGTGACAGAAAACGTTTTGTCAATAATTCAGTTTATTGAAATTCTAATTAAAAAAGGCTTTGCTTATGAGGTTAATGGAAATGTTTATTTTGCGGTCAGAAAATTTCCCGAGTACGGTCGACTTTCGAATAATAATATTGAAGATCTTGTGAGTGGAGTGCGGATAGAGCCGCTCCAGAAAAAATATGATCCGTTAGATTTTGCTCTTTGGAAAAAGGCAAAAGAAAAAGAATCCATTAGTTTTGACAGCCCTTGGGGAAAGGGACGCCCCGGTTGGCACATCGAATGCTCAGCAATCGCAAATGAATATCTTGGGAAAACAATTGATATTCATGGCGGCGGGAATGATCTCATATTCCCGCATCATGAAGATGAAAAAGCTCAAAGCGAAGCGGCCAATGAAGTTCCTTTTGCTAAGTTCTGGATACATACCGGGATGGTTACTGTTAATGGCCAAAAGATGAGCAAATCTTTGGGAAACTTTATAACGGTTAAGAAAATACTTCAAAAAATTACCCCGGAAGCATTAAGATTTCATGTAATAAAAACTCATTATCGTAGTCCCTTAGACTTTGATGAGGGGACACTTGAGGCTAGTATCAAAAGCCTTACGACTTTGAAAGAATTTGCAAAAAGAATTTCTGAAGCAAGGGCTACGAGTGGACGAGATTCAAAGATAACCGAAAAATATGAAGAAAATTTCTTTGCGGCACTTGATGATGATTTCAATACACCAAAAGCACTCGCGATTATTTTTGAATATATAAGAGAAGTAAATAAGCTAATTGATCTGAAAAAGTTAAATAAAGATGAAGATAAGAAGAGTCGGGACTTTTTAAAAAAGATTGATGGCATTTTTGGTTTAGAGCTTTTCAGCAAAGAACAAATTCCCGATAAGATAAGAGAATTGTTAAGTCAAAGGGAGTTAGCGAGAAATAAAAAAGACTGGAGGCTTGCGGATAAACTAAGATTAGAAGTTGAAGAAGAAGGTTTTGAGATAGAAGACACCTCTAGAGGAGCAAAAGTAAGGAGAAAATAAATGGAAACAGCTATTATTTTGGCGGGAGGGAAAGGAACCAGGATGCTGCCTTTAACAGAAAAAGTTCCCAAAGTTCTGATAGAGGTTAATGGGAGGCCTTTCTTGTATTACGTTCTTGAAAATTTAAGAAAGTCTGGATATGAGAGATTTGGTGTAGTTGCCGGCTATAAGAAAGATCAAATAAAAGAATTTCTCAAGACCGGTAAATATCAAGCTGAAATAATCGAGCAACCTGAAGCACTTGGTACGGCCGATGCCGTCTATAAAGCGAAAGACTTTGTCGGTCAGAATAATTTTACTGTTCTAAACGGCGACAACTTAATTTCAGCTGAAGATCTGAAGAACATGATAGAAAATGATGGCAAGATGCATGTAGCAGGCTATCGGGTTGAAGACCCTTCAAAATATGGTGTTTTTATTATAGAAGGGGATCGTTTGATAAAAATTGTCGAGAAGCCACAAGAATATGTTGGAGATATGATTAACACCGGTCTCTATCGCTTCACGCCTAAGATTTTTAATTACATAGATAAAATTGGTAAAAGTGCAAGAGGAGAATTTGAAATAGTTGATGCGATTACATTAGCTGCACGTGATGGAGAAGTCAAAGTGAAGAAAATCTCTCTTTTTTGGAAGGACTTTGGTTGTAAGGAAGACATTCCAAAAATGGAAGAATTTATAAGAGAGGAACAGCTAGTATTATCATGTCAGAGAACATAAGGCGAAAACTAGAAGAAGAAATTAAAATTCTAAAAAGTTCCGATGGTTATCTTTATGCGGGACTTTCTAAGTTTCGAGGGCTCTTCGGAAGAGACTCTTTAATAAGCTCATGGCAAATGTTGAATATTGACCCTCAAATCGCTAAAGCTACCTTGAAGAGTCTCTCAAAAATTCAAGGAAAAAAAACCGATAGCTCGACACTAGAAGAACCAGGTAAAATTCCTCACGAATACTATCCACCGGAAACTGATGATGAATATTGGGCTAAGCATAAAGCTGAGTTTGTCTGGCTAAAAAAAGGAGAACCAGTATATTTTTCAATTGATTCCACCCCTCTCTATATAATTGTCTTTTACAAGTATTTTCAAAAGAACCCAGATCTTTTTTTCTTGAAAGAAACCTGGGCTTCACTGAAGGCAGCAGGCGACTGGATAGTTAAAAAACTTACAGAAGATGGATTTTTGACCCATCCAATACTAGAAAAAGAGAAAGGCTTAAGGTCACAGAGCTGGAAAGATGGGATCGGAGAGCCCTTTAAAAATTTAACCGGGAACCCAGCCGTTGTTGAAGTTCAGGGTTATGCTTATGAGGCAATGAAATCTCTTAGCCTGTTAGCCAAGCTTTTGTCTGAGAAAGAATTTGCTACGCTTCTTGATGAGGAAGCCGAAAACCTAAAAGTTCGTTTTGAAAAAAAGTTTTGGTTTCCAGAAGAGAAATATTACTATTTTGCTCTTTTGGAAGAAGGCAAAGAGCTCAGATTTGTAACTAGTAATCCTGGTCACTTGCTTTTCACGGGTATAATTTCACCTTCAAGAAAGGAAGAAGTAATAAATCGACTTTTCGCTCCGGATATGTGGACTCCCTATGGCATCAGAACTCATTCAACAAAGGACCGTTATTTCGATCCTCATGCTTACCAATTGGGAGCGGTTTGGCCTCACGATAATTGGATTATTGCTAAAGGCATGGAAGAATCCGGATTTAGCCAGGCAGCCGCTATGGTAAGAACGGCAATAGCAACTGCTTATAATAAGCTTGGGAAAATGCCCGAATTTTTTGGAGTGGATGTAGCCGGCAAAATTATTACTACGGGGATGAAAGAGCAAGCATGTTATCCTCAAGCATGGTCTTCGTGTGCCATTTATAATTTAGTAATGGCAGAAGAGAAAACGGCTGCTTCAAGATGAAATTTAGTTGGGATAAAATTCAAACGCCTTTTTACTGTTTGGCTCCGATGGCTGGAGTTAGTAATTCGTCTTTCCGTTTGATATGCCGTTCCTTTGGAGCCGATGTGGTTTTCTCAGAAATGATTTCTGCTGACGGAATTATTTATGGGAGCCAAAAGACTATTGAACTGATGAAATTCCGGCCAGAGGAGAGACCTTATATTGTCCAAATTTTTGGAAATGAGCCAATAAAAATGGCCGAAGCGATTAAGTTTATTGAAAAGAATATAGAGCCCGATGGAATTGATATTAACATGGGCTGTCCTGCAAAAAAAGTTTCCAGTCATGGTCGAGGTGCAGCATTATTAAAGGATTTCGAACAAGCGAAAAAGATTGCTTCCACAGCAAGAAGGGCAAGCAAGCTTCCCTTATCGGTAAAAATGCGATTGGGATGGGAGGAGTTTGAGATACATGAATTTGTCAAGGATCTTGAAAAAATTGGAATTGATGCTTTGACAATTCACGCTAGAACTAAAGTGCAGGGATTCAAAGGAAATCCAGCGTGGAAAGCTATTAGAGATGTAAAAAGATTAGTTCAAGTTCCGGTAATAGGTAACGGAGACGTAACTAGTCTCGAAGATGATAAAAAAATCAGAGAAGTTACGAATTGCGACGGTGTAATGATTGGCAGAGGAGCACTCGGTAGACCTTGGCTTTTCAGGGAAATAAAAGAAGAGAAAGTTGTAAACCTCTCGCAAGATGAGATAATCGCTGTTATTGTAAGACAATTAGAACTTACAATTCAGGAATATGGCAGCCGAAAGGGTCTTTTAGAAATGAGAAAATTTTTCAGTTGGTATCTTAAGGGATTTAAGAGAGCAAAAGAAATGCGCAATAAATTGATGCAAACAAACTCAATTTATGAAGCTTTAAACATCTTGCAGAAAAAGTGAAAGGGGCTTCTTTTAGAAACCCCTTAAATAGTTTGTATTAAAGAGCTTATTTCTTTTTCTTCTTTTTGCGCTTTTTCGTCCAGGTTGTCCCACAACGGAGACAGACAAACTTCATGTGATACCGGCTTAATCCTTCGGTAAAATTTTGAACTACCGCCGAATTTTGTTTGCAGCTTCGGCAAAATGAATGGTTATCTATTTTATGTCGACTTTCGTTTCTCCCCCATATTATTCGGAATACTTGGCGTGAAGGAATGGGTATTTTTTGATGTAAACCATGATTGAGAATGACAATCACTCTATGTCCCGAAGCGAAATAAGCATCTTCAGCATCAGGAATGTCGACCCGGATATATTCTGACGTAACCGTAACCTTTGTTCTCCTAGCTTCCCGAATCTTTTTAGGAACATGGGTATTTGGCGCCTGCAGAATAACTCTGCCCACCAGAGCTCCTTTGATTGTTTGCAGGTACAAACTACTGGCTTCACCATAGCCAATTTACTTGATCTAATCAAGGTATTCTTAACTAATTACATGCATTAAAAATTATTAATTTTTTCCCAAGCTTGCACTAGTTTCTGTTAACTTATTTTCTGAGAAGCTTGGCTATGAATATTGTTAGAACGCTGTCATGGTTGGGGAGGAGGGATTCGAACCCCCGCGTAACGGGACCAGAACCCGTTGCCTTACCACTTGGCTACTCCCCAATTAACTAAGTGATTTTACCATTCTTAATACTTTTTTTCAATCTATCGCTTAGGTAAGTTCGAATTACAGCCTGTGAACCCCAGGCTTATTTCCTTAACTTAAGAACAAAAAAACATAATAATTATTATCATATTTTTTAAAAAGCGTTAAACTATTTAAGAAGTTTTAAATTATTTGAAATGAGCTCAAGAAACAGAAAACGCAGACCTCACTGGTTTACAGATGCGAAATGGTTTTTCGGTATCTTTTTTACTGTTAGCTTGATTATTGTTCTTGTTCTTTTCTTTTTCTATAAGGTTACGGCCGAAAAGCCAGCGATAGAGACGATGACAAAAACCATTGCTATAACTTTCAGTCCTCTAGGTTTGGATGACACAACCGAAATCGAAATCCTTAAAAGAAAAGTTCTCTATTCATACAATGAAACTGCTAGACCAATAAATGGCCTAAATCTTACGATTGACAAGGAGGACCTAGAAGGAAAGACACCCAGAGAGATTAGGTTAAATTTCTACAAAAAAATTGCAGAACTTCTTTATTTTGATCAAGCTGAAGAATTGAGGGAGATGGTGGAAAATAATGAAGTTAGAAACAATATTGAGATTCTAGAATCATTAAGTTTTCTATCCCAGAAAACACATCGAAATATTAGTGGTTTGCTGCTCTATTTCACATTCATCACATTTCTCTTTGCCATCCCGTTTATTTTTTTCAGTAAGAGATTCGGTCGTCTGGGAAACCCCGGATTAGTTATCTTTTTAGTAAACTTTCCCGGGGTTATAACGTTTTTGGTTTTGTCAACTCTTCCTCAACAAGAAGCGACTCCGGCAATTGAAAATATTCAAGAAATGATCGGCTTCATATTATCAAGCCTACTGCCACCCCTGGCAGAAGATGTTACTCGGTACTATATCTTATTTCTAATGGTCGGTTTTCTAATGATATTTTTAGCGATTGTCGGGAAAATAGTTTGGAAATTATTTATTCCTCATCATTCAAATGTAATATCTAAAGATCTATGAATATTGTTATGGTTCTATCTTCAAATAGAAATGGCCGTCGGTGAATGGGTCCGACGGCCGTGCTCCGAGAGGAGACGGAGCAACATAATAATGTCTATAATTTAACATATATAATGCATTTTGTCAAGTTTTCCAATAAAACTTTGAAAAAGGTTCTGTTTCATATTAAAATATTAAAAATTGTAAAAAAGGAGGAAAAATGAGTTGGCAGTCAAAAAGAGCGTTTTATTATTTATTTTGGTTTTTTGCCGGAATTGCTGCTGGAGTTTTAATTAGTGCAATTACAGAATTAATGATAGTAAAAGGCAGCTTCTCTCTAGAGGATCAACTTTACTATTATATGGCTATAACTATTATTTTTGGCCTTGCCGGAATAATACTGGCGCCTAGAGGTTGGCAGGCAATTTATGTGAAGGGAAAAAGAGGAAAGAAGTACGTTATTAAGGGCGCGAAATAAAATAAAAAAGAGAAAGCGGGGCTCTGACGGCCCCGCTTTTTAGTTTCTTAGAGCTACGGCTGTCGAATCTTGCATCGGAAAATTCGTCGCTCTGTTTGAGAGACTAATCGCTCCAGCCTCCTTTGTTCAAATAGGTTTTTGATTATACTCTTTGATCTTTTCTTCAGGAGTTGGGTATGAAGAGATTTTAACCTATTTTCAAAGTAGATGATTAGCTCGGGAAGCTCAGCTGCACTTGGATATGTTACTTTTTGTCGAAAATAGCTCCAGATCTGATTAGCCTCTGCCTCTGATTGGATCCATTCACTCTGAAATTCTTCAGCGCTAGCCCCGTAGGGAAGCTTGCGAAATATGCCTTTAATTCTGAGGGCGAGTTCGGAATAAGAGGAATTTGGCAGCTCAGATGCCTCGACATCATATATTACGCATTTTATTGTTTGATTATCAATCAGAGAATCAGGTAAAGCTGCAGATAAGTCTTCTTGGTTTATTGTAATTTCGCCAAGCGTTTGCATGAGCTTCTCCCTACTTAGTAGTTCCAAGGTTCTCAACCTAATACACAAAATTATACCATATGCAAAAACAACCAATATACAAATATGTAGAAGAAAGTTAGAAAAAGCAAACGGTTAGAAATTACTAGTTATTTATAGATTAAAAATATAATAAACAGTTAATAATCAATAGTTAGTTTTTATATTAATTTTAGTATATTTTTGTTATAATTCGCACACGCTATGTAACATGTTGTTAAGCGGGCTCTTTGACTCAAATGCTGCTAGTATTCTTCCAAGCGAAAGGATAGAGAATGAAAATCAGACTGATTGAGCCAAAATCCACAAGGTGGAATGTCTACTCTCATGTTAAATTGATGCGCCTCGGACTTCCAATCATCGGAGCTGCTCTTAATCAGAGTGGTCACGATGTGAGGATTTATGTTGAAGAACTGGGTCCAATAGACTGGGATGACGTCTATTCTTCTGATTTAGTCGGACTTTCTTGTATCACGGCTACTGCCCCCCAGACATACAAATATTCAGACATGATTAGAAAGCGAGGCATCCCAACGATTATCGGTGGTGTTCATGCCACATTCTGCACCGAGGAAGCCCTTAATCACTCAAATTATGTAGCAAAAGGAGAATCGGGGGAGCTCTTAATGCTAGAACTGATTAATGTAATGAACGGAAATGGCAAACTAGAAGAAATCCCCGGTTTAGCTTACTGGGAAAACGGCTATCAACACGTTAACACAATGAGGTCAAGGCCAAAGGATTTGGATAGTCTCCCTTACCCCGATCTTGACCTGATTGTAAATAATGAACGGATCGCAACAAAACCGTTTATTACGAGCTTGGGTTGTCCTGAAGATTGCGACTTTTGTTCCGTTAAAATAATGTTCGGACAGCGTTATCGATGCCGCAGTATCGAGAATGTTGTCTCCGAACTAAAGCAGAAAAAACCAGACAAAGTCTTTTTCTATGATGACAACTTCGGAGCGTCAAAAGTCAGATTAAGAAGACTGCTCGAGAGAATTATCGAAGAAGATCTTAAATTCTCTTGGTCGGCACAAGTTGAGGTCAGTATCGCTTTGAAGCAAAAACGGATGACCAATCTCGATACCGGAAAGCAGGAACTGATAACGCAAGGACCGGACAAAGAACTCTTGGAGCTAATGCAAAAAAGCGGTTGCTGGCTTGTTTATATGGGCTTGGAGTCGGTTTCTGATGAGACTCTGAAAGCCTACAACAAATCTCAGAATGTTCGGGATATCGAGAAGTCCGTTGGCTATCTCAACTATTATGGAATCGGAACTCATGGAATGTTTGTGGTTGGCGCAGACACTGACAACCAAGATGTTGTTAAGGCCACGGTAAAGTTCGCTCAAAAACATCATCTTTACTCTATTATGCTCAACATTCTGACCCCACTTCCCGGGACTCCTTTTTATGACAGAATGAAAGCAGCCGGAAGAATCATTGATGAGAACTGGGAGCACTATGATGCTCACCATGTTGTCTTCAGGCCAAGAAATCTCACCCCGTATGAGCTCCAAAGAGAAGTGATCAAAGGCTACTCTCGTTTTTACGCAGTAAGGCACCTCCCTGAAGCTCTAATAAGGCTAAAAAGGGTGAAATCTAAGCTTCTTTTGAGGATAATGGGATATATGATTGTTAGATCTTGGAAGAGAGACGCCAGAAACAGCGTCTATATTGACACCCTAAAAACAGTTTGAGTAATAATGGGCCCTTAATAAATCGGGGCCCATTCTTTTTTATAGTTAACAACCAATTTAAATATTATTTCCGGCAACATAACCGCAAGACCATGCCCATTGCAAGTTGAAGCCTCCACTGTCAGCGTCAACATCCAATATTTCGCCGGCAAAATAGAGCCCGGAGATTTTCTTAGATTCGAGGGTTAGGGCATCTACCTCACAGAGTTTAATGCCTCCTCTAGTAACTTGAGCCTCCTTTAGCGGTCTTAGTTTTTTAACAGTTAATTTTAGGTCTTTCAACAAATCAACTATTCGCGCTCTCTCTGCTTTTGACAAATTTGCCGCTTTTTTTGATTCATCTATCTCTGCTAACTTAAGAATCAGGACCGAGATATTACTCGGAACAACACCAGACAAAAGGTTTTTGATATTTTTCTTCGCATTGATTCTAAATATTTTTTCTAACTTCGAATCCAATTCGGGTCTTTTCCTTTCAGGATAAAGATCAAGAGATAAGTATATTTTTTGTTTTTTAATAAGAGGGGCAATCCATCTAGCAACAGACATCACAGCCGGACCTGAAAGACCAAAATGGGTAAAGAGAACATCACCGGAATCTTGAACAATAATTTTATCGGCTGTTGTTTTCGCAGAAACATTAGCCTCAATTTTGACCCCTTGGACATCTTTTATCCATTCTTCCTCTGTTTCTATCGGGGCTAAGGAAGCATAAATAG
Organism: uncultured Candidatus Saccharibacteria bacterium; assembly: GCA_964484885.1. Lineage (GTDB taxonomy): Bacteria > Patescibacteriota > CPR2 > UBA1875 > CAZAFQ01 > CAZAFQ01. The sequence continues at coordinate 15,459 of CAZAFQ010000004.1, forward strand.
GAGAGATGGAATGACCCAGCTTGGAAGCCCAGAAGAGACCATCGCCAGAGGAGCCGAACTGATGCGCCGCCCTTCCTCCAGTTGCAAGTACAATTTTCGTGCCATAAAAAACACCTGCATTTGTTTGAACCATCCAGACGTCTTTTTTTAAAATCGACATGACTTCTGTTTCTGTTTTTATAATTGCCTTCGATGCAGCCAGGGATTCGCGCAGAGTATTGACTACCGCACTTGCCTGATTGTTTCGCGGGAAAATACGTCCCTTATCTTCTTCTTTCAGAGCTAATCCCGAGATTTCAAAAAAATTGGTTAGATCTTTATTAGTAAAGCTCCTTAGAATTGTCTGGATGAAAAGCTTATTCCCTCCATGGAAGCGCTCGATAGAAATTTCTTTATTAGTTAAATTGCACCTTCCATTACCCGTTGCTAGTATTTTTCTTCCTAAAATTTCATTTTTTTCTAACAAAAGAACTTTTTTACCTCTTCTTGACGCAAAAATTGCTGTCATCATTCCGCTAGCGCTTCCGCCGATTATAATAACATCGTGAATCATTTTCTCTCTTAAATTAACAATATATTTAAATCCTTATGCTTTTCTTGTATATAATATCCGAAATATACCTTTTCTGACAAGAACAGGAGGGGAAAATGGGACTGCTTCCAGACATCTTCATTTTAAGCGAATTTCAGAATCCGAATCGATACTAAAATGGAGAAGATGCCGGCCGATTAGAAAAATTATAATTTTCTAAATTATTATTAATCTCAAAAACCGGGAAGAACGTTAAAGCGCTATGATGGTTCTCACTGCCCTCATGACTTGCAAAAATAAAAACGGTCTCATCAATTGCACTCTTTTATGTTTGGAGCTTCCCCGACAATAATAATTATGTTACAATCTCAAATCAACTTCGAAAAAGTGAAGAACTTTGACAAAGAAGGGAGGACAAATGAGACGCTTTCTTTATAACCCAATTATGTTAACACTCTTAGTTGTTGCTGCCATCTTTCTAATTCCGCAAGCTGCAATTGCAAGTGAAGAACAGTATGATTATGATTTGATTATTTACGGCACGTCCAGCTCCGGAATCGGCGCCCTAAGACTTTTTACCATGCTTCGTGGGACAGAGTTCGGAAATGCTAATACTAAGCTGGCCATTATCAGTAGTTCAAGAAATCTGGAAACACCCCTCGTGAATGGCTTAAATACTGAAGATCTGTTCGGAGGAGATTTGTACGCAAACGGGCTCTACAAATATTTTCGAGAAAATATTATCTCTTACTATCAGTCAAAAGGCATCAATCCGTTAACAAATGGGAGGCTGTCTTTTGAGTCAAGTGCCGCCAATAATCTATTATGGTGGTATATCAATTATGGAAGTTCTTATTGGGACGGAACGGGCAGAAGAAATGTCAGCTACTTCTCGGCTCACCTTTTGGGGGCTGATCCCACAAGTCATGCCATCGACTTAATGGTTGAGGATGAAGGCGAGAGAAGAATCACCGGTCGCTACATGATTGATGCCTCTCCAACTCTTGATCTTGCCCGAATGCTTGGAGTCTCATATCGAGTAGGAAAAGACGAAACGATTTATAATGATATTCTCGGAAACCGACCCCTTGAACCAACTTCAGAGAACGGCTGGATAACAGCCCTTCAATTGATGGCGGGATTACCGACCTTCAGCTGGAGTAAGAATAATGGAACTCCCATTGACAATCGTTGGTGGCTTTATGATTCCTCTCTTTATAGCCCCGAGAGGATTGCCGACTCAGTTTCTCTGGTAGGATTTAAAGATTCATGGTCAAACAAAGTATCTATGATTCCTTATGGAAAGCATGAATTGAATGAAGAATGGAGCGACTTTCAGGATCCGATAGCCTCATTCCGCTATGTTTTTTATCGAGAAGAGCGTGGAGAAATCAGGGCAAGACTAATGCAAGAGCAACTGGATAAAATCCGTTATCTGCAAGAAAACGGGTATCCGGATTTAAATCTTGTTCAGACTTACCCCAGTCCCTATTTTCGCGGTGAATTAATGATTGCTTCGGGCCTAGATCGACTGACTGTAGATAGGGTCGGAACACCGGAAGAGGAAGCGATTGCTTTCGGTTTTTATAACCGATACGATCGGCATGAGATTAAGGCAGTTTCAAAGGCAACTTTATCTGAAACTTTTCTGGCTGTTCCTTATCGGATCATCTTCAATTCTGAGATAGATTGGATCTTAGTGACTGACGGTGCCTGTCTTGATTATCAAGCATACAATGGTCCTTTCCGGATGGAGCCGGTGAGAATGAATGTTGGGGGAGCAGTAGGCGCAACCATTTCTCTCGCCCTCAAATACGACATGCGCCCCGCTGAAGTTCCTTATCCGGAACTTAGGCGGATTCTTGATCAATATCAATGGCGATACTGGCTTCGCTAGCTAATAAAAAGGGACCGCTTGCGGTCCCTTTTCCATTTGCAATCTTGATTTTGCTCCTTGCCTTTACTACACTGTTAAAACTTCAAAGCACCTTGGATTCATCTTTGGCGAGAAAGGGGTGGGATGTGTCCACAAAAAAAGAACAGATTAAGAAATGGGATGATGCGGCTACGCGCTTTATCGAGATAGCAACAAAAGGAACGGTTCAGGAGAGTTTGGTCATCTTGGGAAGAAAGCTAAGGCGAGTCGAAAACGAAAAATCGAGGAATGAAATCTGGGGTAAAACTCTCAAAAAAGCCGTCCGTCCGATCATGCTTTCTAATGGTATCTCAGAATTCATAGTCTCTCGGAGAACCTTTGTCAGACTTGATCGAATTCTAACTATCCCCGACAATGAAGCCGGTCAGAAAATCTATGATAAATTGGTAGGTTTTTTTGGAGGCTTGCTGATAGAATCATTGATCGAAAAACAAAAAATTGTTATCCCGGCATCTACCAAGATCGTTTTCTCTGTAAATAATAATGTTTACGAGAATCTTCCCGAAAAGATAAGGACTTCTATCGCAGATGCGATTGGAAATGAGCCGCGGATAACGTGCGGCCCGATCCCTAAAAGAGCTAAGGAGGGGAGAACGAGAAGAAAAAAGAGAAAATCTGAGTAATATTATAGGGCGGCTCTACCGCCCTTTTTCTTTTGTTTATTAGTCAATTATTTAATATAATGTTTTTGTCTTTTAACAACTGCATTCATTATCAATTCATGAAAGAGTTTTTAAATAAGGAGAAAAAAATGCGTCTAGATGGAAGAGTAGCAATCGTTACAGGAGCTTCAAGCGGGATTGGAAAGGCTATTGCTGAAAAGTTTGTTTCAGAAGGAGCAAAAGTCGTTTTTTCGGACTTAAAACCGGAAGAAAACTTTAAAGAAAGTGATTATTGTTTTTTTCAAGATTGTGATGTCTCTGAAGCTGAAAATCTTGATCAGCTGGTGAATAAAGCCGTTGAAAAGTATGGCAAATTGGACATCATGGTTAATAATGCGGGAATAGGAGAAACCCTTGATATCATTAACACTTCAAACGAATCCTGGAACAAAGTAATTGGAATTAATCTCTCAGGAGTTTTCTATGGCACTAGAGCAGCCGCTCGTTATATGAAAGATGCCAAGGTCAAAGGATCTATTATAAACATGAGTTCAATTTTGGGAAAAGTAGGTATGGCTGGTGCAGCTGCTTATTGCGCCGCTAAGGGAGGGGTAGTTCAATTAACCCGCGCCAGTGCGATTGATTTGGCACCTCTTGGCATTAGGGTAAATGCAATTGGTCCTGGATTTATCAAAACAAATATGACCAGTGAAATTCTCGAAAATGAACAATTCAATCAAATGATTATAGCGAACACTCCACTTGGAAGAGTAGGAGCTGTAGATGACATTGCAAATGCAGCTCTTTATCTTGCTTCGAACGAGTCAAAATATGTTACTGGGGGAATTTTATATGTAGATGGCGGCTGGACTGCGAGATAGACAGGAAATAGCTGCTTATTATTAGGTGTTTGAGGTTAAGTATAAGAGCAGATTTTTATTGGAAATTTTTTCGCGAGTCAATCTTAAATCTTT
>CAZAFQ010000005.1:0-18281 GCA_964484885.1 uncultured Candidatus Saccharibacteria bacterium
GAGCTGTTAAAGAAGTGACAGTATTATTGGTCCCACCAATAGTCATGGTTCCGGATATGGTTCCAAAAGCACTGGAAGCAGTTGATGATATATAAGAACTGGAACCAGAAAATAATAAATTACTCTGGAATTGAGTTCCAGTAATAAAAACGGTACTGTTATCTCCAGTCATATTAATCGTCAAATTAGCCCCACCAAGAGTCCCTTTATGAAAATAAGCATTTCCGCCGACATTCAGAGTCACTAATATGGTCGGGTTGTCGATTGAGCCGTTCCATGTACTACTGGTTCCCAAGGTTAAATCGCCTAAAACATCGAAAGAACGAGCAATTTGGATGTGGGCCGTTTGGCTATTATAGTAATCAGGTGTCAAGATCAGATTATGAAGGTCAGAGTCACCCGGATCAAAGACATAGGTTGGCGAACCACTGTATGAACCGTTTCCGGCCGTTATGGTCCCATTATTATGAAGAATTGTTCCCTCATTAATAAAATTCTTTTTAATAGTCCAGGTGGTCGGCGCTGACACTGTTCCGGTCGCTCCATTGGTAAAATCTTTCTGCATATCCCAAGTACCAGTTCCGGTAAGTGTACCATTGTTGTTGACACTTGCATTAGTATTACAAGTAAGATTGTTAGACTCTAGAACAAAAGTATTTCCCTCATCAATGGTAAGTGATGAAAAGCCAAGAGTGAGAGCTGTTAAAGAAGTGACAGTATTATTGGTCCCACCAATAGTCATGGTTCCGGAAGTAGAACCGAAAGTTCCCCCGTCACTGGAGATAGTATTCCCAGATCCAGCGATAATGAGATTGGAATTAAAGGTCCCTCTGGTTTCGGTTAGCGCCTTCCCCGACCCGACCATATTGATGGTCAGATTAGCACCACCAAGCTCTCCATCTTGAGTGGTCACATTACCAAAAACAGTTATTGTCGCAGGAGACGAAGGGCTATTGATTGTACCACCATCAGCAGTAGGACCAAATGCAAGGTCGCCAAGAACATTAAAGCTACGCGTAATATCAATATAAGATCTACCGGTATAGTACCAATAACCTGGATGGATAGCAAGATTATAGAAATCCGAACTTCCAGGATCAAAGCTATAAGTAGGGCTGCCCTATAAGTTCCGTCACCAACCGTCAAAGATCCATTATTATGAGTAATTGAACCAGAATTGATAAAGTTTTGCCCAACTCTCCAGCTTGGTGGAGCTGAAACATGACTGTTTACATCTCCATAATAACTACCACTAATGTCCCATGTCCCTGTGCCATCCATGGTGCCACTATTAATCACATCAGTGGAGGAACAAGTAAAGTTATTAATTCCAATGGATAGCGTATTACCATCGTTAATAAGAAGGGTAGAAAAACCAAGGGTAAGCGCCGTTATGGAGGTTAATGTATTATTGGTCCCGCCAATAGTCATGGTTCCGGAGGCAGCGCCGAAAGTGCCACCGTCGCTGGAAATAGTGGTATCAGATCCAGCAATGATTAGATTGGACTTAAAGGTCCCTCTGGTTTCGGTTAGCGCCTTCCCCGATCCAATCATGTGAATAGTCAAATTAGAGCCACCCAAATCTCCATCTTGAATGGTTACATTGCCAAAAACAGTTATTGTCACGGGTATATCCGGGTTTTTGAGATTAGCACCCTCAGAAGGGTGACCGAGGACAAGATCTCCCAAAACATTAAAAGATCTTGCAATATCAAGATAGAGAACATATGAATAGTGCTTGTACATAGTCATCTGAAGATTATAAAGGTCGCTTGAGCCTGGATCAAAATTATCAATTCCAAGAGAAGATCTTGCGGCTCTCATAATAATCGTTCCATAATTATGGCTAATAGATCCCCGATTAACAAAAACTTCACAAATATTCCATGTCGGCGGGGCTGAAACGATACCTGTCTCTTCATTGATAAAGCTATTCATAATCCAATTGCTGGTTGACCCAATCAGAGTACCATAATTGGTAACAGTGCTAGGATAAAAATCAGGAGTTACAGAAAAATTATAACCCGCGGTATTGAGACTTCCACCCGCGGCGATTGTAGCACTTCCTTTCCAGTAAAAAATATCACTTAAAGATACGGTCCCACTAATGGTCAATAGATTTTCAGGGCCCTCACTTATATTGACCGTGTTCGAGATTGAACCTCCAGTTATATGCAGATTCCCATCAAAAGTGCTTCCTGTTTTTAAAAAACTGCTTGTGACTGTCAGGGTATAGTCAGCTGTAGTCCGGAATCCCTTTGAACTTGATTGAATAAATGTTGACACCGTAGTATTTTGGGCCAAAGTTACCATCCCTGTATAGCTCCCGCTGATTTCAATCCCAGTAACAGCACAGTCAAGCGTAGCATATTTGCCTCCAGAATTGAAAATAGCCGTATCCCCACTACCCGGGGCTATATTTCCAGACCAGTTCTCTGGAGTAGAGCAGAGTCCATCAGACCCTCCTCCATCCCAAACAAATCCGGCCGCTACGACACTATCATCATGTGTGTAACAGAGGAAGGAAAGAATAATGAAGAAAGCAAAGACTCCGGCAATAAAACCATTCTTCTTACCAACCACTAAGCTACCCTTCCTTCTCAGTATCCAACCTCATTCTTAACCTCCTATATAAAAAGATGATTCTAAAATAATTTTCATACTTTTATCATATCCAAAGGAAGCTCTTCTGTCTACCGCTGTCATTGGGTAGCTTATTCACAGCAATCAGGCAAAATATAATTTTCTTCACTACTCTAAGATAACGGAAGGCTAATGCTAAAACATGATTAATCCCATAGGAACCAAGCCTTATTTATTTTTTATGACTACCTCTATATAACTAGCCTCCCTAGAGAGGTGCTGGGAGAGTAGCTTATAGCTTAGGGAGCACCTCAGATTTCCTTTCCCAGGAATATCTAGAGGATGATATCTCGACTCTCGAAGCCAACTCAAATAAAAGCTCTGTGACTTTACCGATAGAATTACTAAATCTTGGTGATGATAACACTAAAGAAGTCACTCAGGTCATCGTAAAATATTGGGCAGGGTTAATCCAACTAATCTCTTCCTAGCCTAAGCTATGACAGTGATGTCCTCTCGATTGCACTACTGCAAACTCTCGAGCATTTCGAGACAAGTAATCCTATTATTTGAATTTGCTCCGGAAAAGAAAGTCAAGCTTTGAAAGCTCAGTTGTAATGACTATTCGATTTTTGGAAGAAAATGATTGATCGATTACAATTCCTGGAAAATTTCCCTAAAAGGCTTCGGTTTATAGCTACCTAGACCCTTTTATTAATTATGATCAGAGTCTCTTGACTCTGCTGTAACAATCAGCCTTCTGAAATCAGTTCCCAGGGGCCAACAAGTGATTAGAGTTAATTTTTCTCCACTCCCTTGACTAAGCACACTAACATCATCAGAACTAACAATCCTTTTTTCTATAATTGAATAAATAAATTTCTCATTATTTCTATAGACATAAACTTCGTCTCCATTGCCAAGTTTATTTAAAGCGGCAAAAATGCTGTCATAATAGCTCCAGCCAAGAGATGAACTGTGGCCAGTCAAGACTGCATTTCCCTCTTCTCCGGGTAGAGCCGTGCCATCTAGATGGATGACGCTCTTGCTAAGAGTTTTGTTTTCCTCCAGCTTCTTAACTTTATAAGTAACCTTGCCTGAAATACCGAGAGCAGGAATTTCAATTCGATTCGGTTCGCTCTTCGTCTTCTCCGATTCTTGCTGAAAAATCGCCAAGTTTTTCCCTCTATCATAGAAAAAGTTTTTCTTAATTCCGGGAAAATTCAGCATTAAATAACCGATGCCTGTTAAAATTATTACAAAAATAATAACCGAAAAAAATTTTAAGAAATTCTTGTTTTTCAAATACTTCCTTTGGTGATTAAGATTTATAAAATTTTAACACAGCTATCCCTGCTAGAGAAAGAATGGATGAATAAAAGATTCAAAACAACTGACCTCGGAAAGATTTGTCAAATTTATTCCCAGTGCTTGAAAAGATAAGGTGCATAGAATAATGAAACTATAAAGATGCCGCATACTAGTTCCAATAGTAAAAAGCCTCTACCGATACTGTGGCATTTGGGACACCATGCCTGTTTTGCCTCTAGGTACCGTGAATATATCTATTCTCTGAATTATAAAATTATTTGAATAGCCACTTTGCCAATATCACTCAAAGAAACAGTTGAGAATGCTCTAGGTTAAATCAAAGAATTAAAAGATAAAAAACATTTTTAAGCTTTTTGGTGGACCCTACCGGGATCGAACCGGTGACCTCATCCATGCCATGGATGCGCTCTACCAACTGAGCCAAGGGCCCGCGTTTTTTGACGGAGCATCTGAGCTCTTTCCTGACCATTTTCCCAATTACTTTAAAAAAGTTTACTAAAATATTTTAGCACAAAAAATGTCCTATAGGAATGCCGGCCTACTAAACATGGAATAGATTAGTGGAAGAGCATATTTAGAATATAACTAAATTTACACAGCATCCTTTTTTAAAAGATAGTAAGAGAACTTCAAGGTATCTAGACTAGCTTCCTTATTTTTGAAAATTCCACACATAAGAAAAGGAGCCGCTAGCACATAATGTGGTTTACGGCCCCTCATTACTTCGACCGGTCTTGCCATTCATGGTCTAGAATTCTAAACCAACAAGAGTTGTTCTGGTCGAGGTCATTGTATTTATAGAGATGGAGATTTGATCAATCGGAGGATTCTCATCTGGCAGGTTCGTCGGTGGATCTGCAGGGATAGATGTCAATGGTCCATCATTTGAGCTCTTTTCGGTTATTGTCGTTTGATCCTCTATTTCAGAGGTTGTCGTTATCATTTCGGACTTCCAGGTGGCAGCAGTTATTTCTCCTCGAGATTCAACAGCATCTGAATAATAGCTACCACTCTGACCGATCGCTAGAATGCGCCCGATAACCGGGATATGGAATCGAACAACCCCGATAATCTCGACGTCCTTGAAAGTATCGGGCGAATCGTTAGCATCACCCTGGGTTATAAACATTCCATCTTTCTCCCCAACCACTCTATGTGTGATGAGACTACCATCGCCCATCCTAAGGGTCACAATGTCACCAGTATTAACCTCGGTTGGCGGCTTGATAAAAACGACATCTCCGACATCAAGAGATGGCTTCATACTCCCGTTAGTAATCGCAAAGGCCTGACCGGTTTTCTCATAGTAGAAAGTAAAACCGAATATTCCTAAGAGAATGACTATAATCGTTATTACTATGTATGTGCTAATAATCTTAATCTTCTTCATTCTCTCTCCTATAAAGAATGGGGGGCGACCTGAAGGCCGCCCCCTTTTTGCCAAAGGCTGTTACTGACCAGGCGTCTGGCCGAGCTCGAAGGTCAAGTTGAACTTCAAGCTGTCGCCTTGCCCAAGGTTATCGTTCGGTCCCTGATGCCAATCAGCAATCATGGTTATACACATGCTGGAATCAGCCGGAATTGGATAGTCTAGACTGAATGAGGTGGGTAAGCCACTAAATTTACCATTATAAAACACAGGCTCACCATCACCAATCCAACCATTCCCGTCTTTGTCCCAGAAGAGTCTAACGTTAAGCAGATCACCAAGATCACCCTTGCTGACTGTTTCACCTGCTTTCTTTTCGGGACCAGTCAACGCTCCTCCGTCTTGAGAGATACTTATATCTTCAATATCCAAATATCCTTGGATTGAGCCAACATTCTTGAGAGTCCAATTATGAATGGGCTGTGCTCCAGGAGCAAGATTCAGAAAATGAAATGAGTCAACCGCAGTGTTGGTGCCGTTGACATCAAGTTCAAGTGTCCCAGCATCAAACGTGTTATCGTTTGCCGTCACGGTATCTCCGAACCAGGCACCGCTGAAAGCAGCTGCACCGATAACGCCGATGACGAGAACTACTAGAATTGCACTGAGACCAATGAGAGTTTTTGTCCTTTTCTTCACTGTTTTCTCCCTTATGCTCAAGTTTGACCGGCTTATCCTACCTGAAAGACAACCTATTACATCAGACTGTCGTACCTCCTTATGTTGTAGATGAACTTGCCTAAATGAAAACGGACCTTCTGGCCCATAGTTTTCAGGCACAATGGATGAGTATAACATTTTTTAGCATAAGCGTCAATATTTTTTTCTGCCCTGCCAAACATCCCTAGCTCATATTGTCACTTGAAGGGACTCATAATAGCGAAGGAGAGAGATATAAGAAGAACGAATCTTGTGTTATGCAGGACCCGTTTCAGTAATTCTATCTGGTTAGTTCTGCTAACTACCAGCTACTCTTTGGGCAATAACCGCAATACGATCAATATCAGCATAATCTTTATCAATCTTAATTGTCATCTCGGAAAGATACTTTCCGACTAGCTTCTTGATCTCTGATCCTTGATCATATCCGATTTCAATAATGATAGTTCCTCTATCACTCAAATACTTTCCAATTTTGCTAAAAAATTTTTTATAGGTTTCCAGTCCCCTCTTGCCTCCATCAAGTGCGACTCGTGGTTCCCAGTGGTGAATATCCAAAGATAAGCCGGCTATATTTTCATGAGGTATATAGGGTAAGTTGGCTATGATAAGATCAAATTTTTGCCCCTTCCATGGAGAAAAAAAATTTCCTTGTCGAAATTTAATGTCCTTAACCAATCCCAGATTCTGAGCATTTTTCTTAGCAACAGCCAAGGCTTCTTTTGAGACATCGGAAGCAAAGAATTGGAGAGGGTCCAATTGTTGTAAGTGAGTATCCGATTGAAATCTCTGGGAAAAGGCAGGCTTAAGTTGAGAGTTTTCTACTTCCAGCTTTAAATTTTGAACTCTAAACCTATTGGCTAGTGCTAAGATAATTGCTCCACTTCCTGTGCCCAGATCAAGGATTCTCATAGAGTGAGGGTGCTCTAAATGTTTAAACCGTTGTAGTCGCTCAGAAAATTGTTTTTCTAATTTTACATTTGACTTTTTTCCTACCTTAGTCAAGGCTTCTTCAGGCAGGCTCTTTAAATTTGAGGATTGAAGTTTAAAGTTTGAAATAATTTCAATCGTTTTTTCTACTAAGAGTTCCGTCTCCGGACGGGGAATTAGGACATTCTTATCTACCGCCAGTTTGAGGTCGCAAAATTCAACCTCCCCCGTTATATACCAGACTGGTTCATGCTTGGCCCTCCGAATGATAAGAGAGTTGAACTTTTGTTCCTCAGTCTTACTAATTTCTCTATCTAAATTTAAAAAAACTTCGGCTCGGCTATATCCTAATATTTCCCTCATTAGAAAATTTGCAGAGCTTTCCGGATTACAAACTTCGGCTCTTCTTAGTTCAGCCGTTCCCTTTTCTAATAATAATTTAAGAATCATGCTAATTCTCGACAATGTGAGTGATCACTGATAGCCGGAACAAACCAATTTCCGTCATCAAAAACAAGATGGGTTATGGAGGCATTTCTCAAGCGCATGGTATAAGTAAACGAAATATGAAATCTCATTATCGATCTGAGAAGACATTTTAAGGACATCCCATGCGAAAAAACTGCAATTTTTACTACTTGATCTTTCTTTTCTTTTATCAGAACCTCTTTTTCTAAAAATTTTTTCATCCTTTTTTCAACCTCTGCCCGAGATTCTCCGGCCGGTGCTTTAAAATTTGCCTCATTTATATATCTCTTTAGCGTGTCCTCCCCATAAACTTCCTTTCTTTTCCGACCCTCCCATTCGCCCTGACAAAGTTCCTGCAAGAGATCTGAAGTAACAATTTTTGAAACTGGAAACCCAGTAGCCCGAGCAACAATTTTTGCCGTTTCGAGAGCCCGAACAGCAGGAGAAGAAAAGATAAAGTCAAATATCTTCTTTTCATCAGCTAAGCGCTTGCCGGTCAGCTCAGCCTGCTTGCGCCCCCTGTCTGTCAGGGCAATGTGATTTTGCCGTCCAAAAATAAGTTCTGTTTTAACGTTGAGATCACTCTCGGCGTGTCTTATTAAATATAAACTAATCATAGTCTTCAATTCTAACTTAAAAATAAGTATTTTTCCAGTCAGTAGATTTTACTCAACCGTAACACTCTTAGCTAAATTCCTGGGCTTATCGACATCAAAGTGCTTCTTTAAAGCGACATAATAGGAAAAAAGCTGAAGAGGGGCAACCGCCAATATCGGCGTGAGCATTTCCAGTGACTTCGGAATATAGATAACGTCATCGGCTAATTTTGAGACTTCTTCGGCCTCTTTCGTCGTTAGAACAATGATCTTCCCCTTTCTTGCTTTAATCTCTTCAATATTAGAAATATTTTTTTCATAAACACTGTCTTTGGGGGCAATAAAGAAAGAAGGAAAATTTTCATCAATGAGGGCGATTGGACCATGCTTCATTTCGCCCGAAGCATAGCCTTCTGCGTGAATATATGAAATCTCCTTAAGCTTGAGTGCTCCTTCCTCAGCTAGAGGAAAGCAATATTTACGTCCCAGATACATAAAATTACCATATTTTGTATATTTCGAAGCTAATTTTTCAATTTTTTCCCGCTGTTTCAATATTTCAAGTACTTTTTCTGGTAATAAGGCCAGCTCACTGGTAATTCTCTTGCCCATAACTTCCGACATTCTTCTTTGTCTGCCCAGCATAACAGTAATTAAGGCCAGAACAACTAGCTGAGACACGAAAGCCTTTGTAGAAGCAACTGCAATTTCCGGTCCGGCATGATTATAAACACCGGCATCTGTTTCGCGAGCAATCGTACTGCCAACAGCATTTACAATGCCTAAAGTTAAGGCCCCTTTTCGCTTTGCTTCTCGAACCGCTGCTAGCGTGTCGGCCGTCTCACCAGATTGAGAGATAGCAATAACAGCTGTATTTTTATCAATGATCGGTTTTCGGTAGCGAAATTCTGACGCATACTCGACTTCTGTCGGAATTTCAGCATATTCCTCGAACATATATTCTCCCACCAAACCAGCGAAGCGTGCTGTACCACAGCCAATGATGATGATCCGCTCTATATCTCGCAGCCTTTCCTCAACAGACTCCAATCCTCCAAGCTTGACCGTGCCGTCTTCCGAATGAAGTCTTCCTCTCATTGAGTTCTTAATTACTTCTGGTTGCTCCAGTATTTCCTTAATCATGAAATGCTTGTGTGCTCCCTTTTCTGATTCTTCCAATGACCATTCGATTTCATCAATCTTACACTTTACTTTCTGGTTCAAAGCATTTGTCACCTCAAAATTGTCATCAGAGAGATCCGCGACCTCTCCATCATTCAAATAAATTACTTGATTGGTATGGCCAAGAATCGCCGCAACATCAGAAGCTACAAAGTTTTCCGAACTACCCAGGCCAACAACAAGCGGGCTCCCGGATCTTGCTGCTATAATCCTTCCCGGCTCACAACGAGCAACTACCGCAATACCATAAGTACCTTCAACTTTCCTGATTGCCGCTAGCACCGCCTCTTTCAAATCATCTTGATATTCGGCCTCAACTAAATGAGCGATGACTTCAGAATCGGTCTCAGATATAAAATGATGTCCCTTGGCAATCAATTCTTTTTTTAAAATTGAATAATTCTCGATAATACCATTATGAACAATAGCGATATTGCCGTCACAACTAAGGTGAGGATGGGCATTTTTCTCTGTCGGTTCACCGTGAGTTGCCCACCGAGTGTGGCAGATCCCGGAAGTTCCTCCGGTTTTTTTATTTTTTAATTTTTCTTCCAGATTTGAGATTTTGCCAATGGCTTTCTGAACAAGTATTTTGTTCTGTTGAGAGATTGCTATCCCTGAAGAATCGTAGCCCCGATATTCTAATCTCTTAAGTCCTTCCAGAAGAACATTCTGAGCTTCTTTCTTTCCGACATAGCCGACTATTCCACACATATTATCCCCCTTTAAATTTCAGTTATTTTTTCTCCGATTTTTAATAAATCCCCGGACTTTGCTCCTTGCCGTTCCAGTTCCTTAACTATGCCCATTCTTCGAGCAATGTCAAAAAATCTATCACGACCTTCTTTCCTATTAAAATCAGTCTTCCTTGCAAATCGTTCAATTTTTTTCCCCTTTAAAATGAAATTGTCTCCTTCTCGAGTAACAGAGTAGCTATCAACAACTACATCTTCTAGAGTAAAGGTTCTAAATTCTTTCTGTTCTTCCCGAACCGTAATTTCTTCGTAATGGCGAAGCTCTTGGGCCACTAGCGCTATCAATTCCCTCACTCCCGAATGAGTTGGGCTAGAAATAATAATTGGCTCGGGATTAATCAGATTTTTAGTCTTTTTCGATTCAAAATAAGCGGTCAGTTTCTTTTTAGCCACCTCGATCCCTTGGCTGATATCGGCTTTTGACAAAACGATAAGTTGTCTTTTTTGTGTTAACTTCTGGCTAAAGAGCTTAAGCTCTTTATTAATCTCTTCAAAATCGCTAACCGGATCTTGAGTCATTCCGTCTATTAAATGAATCAATATTTTAGTCCTTTCAACGTGGCGCAAAAATTTATCACCCAGACCCTTACCGGTTGCCGCGCCCTTGATAAGTCCGGGAATATCGGCTATCACAAAACCGACTTTGGTTAGGCCAAATCGCTCTCCTTCGACCACTCCCAAGTTTGGTATCAGAGTCGTGAAAGGATAATCAGCTATCTTTGGTCTGGCTGCGGTTAGAACGGAGAGAAATGTTGATTTACCAACATTAGGCTTACCAACCAACCCTACGTCAGCGATTAATTTCATTTCTAGATAAATTGTTCTTTCTTCACCAGCCTCACCAACTTCGGAAACTTTTGGCGATTGTCTGACTGAAGATATGAAATGAGCATTGCCGAAACCGCCTTCTCCCCCTCTGGCGACCCTGACCGATTGCTCAGCCTCGGTAATATCGGCTATTTGGACTCCTGTCTGATCATCAAATATTTGAGTACCGAGGGGAACGGAAAGATAGAGATCTTCACCAGCTGCTCCTTTTTTTCGATTATTCTTACCGCCTTCGCCGGATTTTGCTCTAATTTCTCTCTTAGTCTTGTAATCATATAAAGTATTGAGATTTTCTTTTCCAATAAGAAAAATGCTTCCGCCGTTGCCACCGTCGCCACCGTCAGGCCCGCCTTTTTCCCGAAATTTTTCATGCAGAAAACTGGTTCTACCGTCCCCTCCCTTCCCGGCAATCACTCTAAATTGTACTTTATCGCAAAACATTTCTAATTTTGCTGCCAGATTTTATAATTCATAGTTCTATGAATTACCTTGCTCTTTCGCAAATTCTCCTCTTCAAATAAAACCGATGGATCTTATTTTCCTAAACAATATATACCCGCTATTGGCTGATAGTAAATAACTGACAACTATTAGTATATAAACCCAATCAACGGAACGGAACTTGTAGTGACCGTTCTGGAACTTTGGATTCCCCAGCCAGCATAATTCATTTCCGAGATCGTAAAGCTACCTCCAGAAACACTTTCTACCAAAGCGACATGACCAACACCTGATTCCCATGTAACCATGATCGCTCCCGGACTCGGAACGTTACCAACAGCATAGCCAGAAGCAATTGCGTTCCCATACCATTGCCAAGCGTTTCCATTCCAAGGAACATTCCGTCTGCTGGCAACATACCATGTACAATAACCATACGGAAAACTATTATAACTGGAACGTGAATAATTAACAGCAGGTGGAGTATAGCCTCCGCTTCCCACAATATTTCTCTGAACCGGCTGCGGTTTTGGTGCCTCGGGAATAAATCCGTCCGGAACCATAACTTTCATCCCAATGGTTAAATTTTCACCATAAAGATCATTCTGAGAAATTATCAATGAAACCGAAGAACTATATTTATTCGCAATTCTTTCTAATGTATCTCCTTCGACAACCGTATGAAGAACACCAACTGTTGGCGGAACCGTTAGCTTGTCTCCAGGCTTAACATAATCTTCATCTTCAATATTATTTGCCCATCTTAAGCTGTCGGTTGTCAGGTCAAAGTTCCGAGCAATACTCCAAAGGGTATCTCCATCTTGAACCATATATTCCTGAACATCATTCTTGGGGCGATCCCCAGCTCTCGTCTCGGCCAGTACCGGCTTGACCAGAAAATCACCGCTGGCTATCGCCAGAACCGGTAAGTCCTGTTTTATCGCAACTTCATATGCCTTCTGACCCAACTCGGTATCAATTACGCTGGCAATTGTAGCTACTGACTGAATGTAGGTGACCTCATTTATCTCTTGGCCAAATTCCTTTAATACAAAGGGATTTTGCTTTTCTTTCTCGGTATTTGGATTTGACATTACACCGACCGCAACAACCACTCCAAAGATTATCATAATAATATAATGTGAAAAATTTCTGGTTGATCGTTTGAAAAAAGAGCCGGCACTGGGAACCTTATCTGTAATTTTTAAAATAATTCCAAAAGAATTTTCGCTTCGGCGAATTACTTTAACAATTTTTTTAGCTGATATTTTTCCCGCTTGAACTGGTTTTTTTACCTTTGAATACGATCTATTTGGCTTCAGATCGAAATGCTTTTGGTTCAAAATAGTCTGCTCCTTAGGATACGACAGGAAAGTATAGGGCTTAGATTGTCCCTTGTCAATCTTAATTATAGATACTGTATTTTTTTCTGTTCATGTTCTTCTAGCGTTTCTGAGTAATAAGTTTTCCCGGCTTCATCAGATAAGAAATAAAGATAATCGCTAAATTTCGGATTTAGAACCGCCTCGATTGCCTCCAATCCTGGGTTTGATATCGGACTGGGCGTCAGTCCTTCATGCTGATACGTATTGTAGGGCGATTCAACCTTAGTTTCTTCCAGTGAGAAAATCCTCTTGTCACTTTTGAGGATAAACTGAAGGGTTGCATCTGATTGAAGGGGCATCCCGATTGCTAATCGGTTTAAGAAAACACCGGCAACCATCTGTCGATCTTCTTTTGTACTGACCTCCGTTTCTACGATAGAGGCCAATTTCAATACATCATAATAGCTAAGTTCAGTATTTTTTCGTTGTCTGATAAGAGTATCAGCTCGCTCCCGAAAGTTAATCAGCATTTTTTCGATAATTTCTTGAGCAGTGGGTCGAGATGATAAAAAATAAGTGTCGGGGAATAAAAATCCCTCAAGATTTCCTGTCTCCAGATTTTCTTTTAAAAAGCTAAAGTCGTAATCTTTTCTCAAGGCGCTTTGAAATTCTTCACCGGTAGCAATCCCTCTCTTTTCCAGTTCAGCCATAATCTTATCTTGAGTCCATCCTTCCGGAATTGTTATTTTGTCCGTTAATACTTTCCCTTTTGTCAAAATTCCAATCGTATCCATCATCGAATAGTTTTTATTTAAAATATAATCTCCTGCTTGAAGAGCAGAATACTGATCTTTAAATTTTAAAAAACCTAAGAAAACCCAATCATTCTTAATGAGATCTTGATATTTCAGCTTATTTGCTATCTCCGCGGCGCCCTCCCCCTCATTAATAGTGAAGAGAACTTCCTCAGCCTGAGACGACATTGGCTGATAAATCATATTCTTGAGATAAAATCCGCTACCTGTTATCCCTAGAATCAAAATTAAAGGAATCGCAATCAAAAAATACTTCAGTTTGTTTTTTTTCTCTTCAAAATTCACTTTTTCCCCTTTCAGTCAAATAATCATTTAATATTATCCTTGCTGACGCCTTATCAATCAAATCTTTTTCTTTTCGTGGATCAATCTTCTGCTCCCTTAGTATCTGGCTGGCAGCAATGCTCGTTCCCGTTTCATCTTGATAATGAACCATCGTTAAGTATTTTCCTAAAGAATCTTTAACAAATGCTTTCACTTTTTCTGCTTGGCCTCCTAGTGTTCCGTCCATATTTCGAGGCAAACCAACAACGATTTCCTCTACTTGCTCATTCAAGATGATTCCGTCTATCTCCCGGCTAAATTGTCTAAGATCAACAGTTTTAAAGGGGAAAGCAATTATTTTTTTCTCATCGCTTAGAGCTAGACCCACTCTTTTGTCACCAAAATCTATTCCGAGTATTTTTCCCAATTTTAGCTTTCTACAAATTCTGTTGAGATATAAATATGATTTTTTAATCTGGTCACATGTTTATAAAATCCCGGCCAGAACTCGATTTCAACATTCTCGACCCCTTCAAGGTTCTTAAGATAGTTTTCAGCCTTTTCCTTATTATTACCAATTACTTCGTCTTTAAGCTGATTATCATCTAACTTGAGTCCCAAATGGATAACAGCAGCGGCTGTCGCCGATATTTTTCCTTGTTCAAAGTTAACCTCATCGATTTTTAAATCAACACTAGTTAATTCTGATTCCAATATTTGTTTATTAGGAACGGTCTTAGACTTCAGATGTTCATAAACCATTTTGTTAATGGCAGTCCGGTCGTAAGCTAGGGCGTAATAAGTACCCCTGGCAGACACAGTGAACTCATCAGCTTCTTGTCCGGCGGCTTTTGAAAAACTAAGATCACCAATTGTAACCTTTTCACCTTCTTGATCTACTGACAGGTTTTCCTTCTTCTTATTGTCTCCTTCTTTTTTTATCTCTGTTTCGGCTTCTTCCTTAAAACTTGCAGAAGCGCTGGTGATGTCGGCTTCACTTATAATCTTAACTTCCTTAGTCACTCCGCCAGTCATTGCCTTTGTGCTAACTCCGATAAACTTATCATAACGAGCTGTTCCACTAAAGGCAGGGATATGAAATGTTGAAGGCTGAATATTGTAATTATCCCCAGGATTTTCGGCAATTACGCTGACATTCGCAGTCCCAGCTTTAACATCCCCTTCGTCTACTTCGCTTGGCGGAACATCCACGTCTGATTGAGTTATAAATATCAATGAATCAGCTTCAAATCTTGTCCCGGCAACTAAGGTTTGAGTTTGGCTGCTATAACTATTCTTAACTGTTATTGTCCCTTGAGCCTTTGTTCCGATGTTTTTCTTTCCAGTCGCCGGATACTTCTTGCTAATAGCTTTCTCCGCTGTTATTTCAGTTGCCGGCACTATCGCTCCTGAAGCATTAATTTCTTTGGTAGATTTATCAATTACCAAATTGACCTCAGAGCTTTGTTTCTCGGAAGCAAGCTTCAATTGAATCTTCGTAAGCGGGAGATAAACGTATAGAAATCCGCTCAACGCAAAAAGGAGGATTGCAGTAATTAGAATAAATTTTTTATATGGAAAGCTAGGAATAAAGCCCTCTTTTTTCTTCTTTTCCTTCCCTTCTTCTTCAAAAGAATTCTCTTTCTCCGTCACCTCACCAACTTGAATAACTGTATGTTCTGAAGAGTCTTCCTTTGTTTTTTCTTGACCCTCTTTAGCCGGCTCATCAACTAAGCCTCCCCTTTCAAAAACAACTTCTTTTGTTTCAACAATCGGAGAATCTTGCTCCCGATAGCGTATTTCGGAAGATAATTCTTCTCTCTCCTGAAGGTCATCTGCCTTTTCTCCGCTTCTCTCCGAAGTTTCAAAAACATCTTTTAGGGCGGTTGCCGAATCAATCCCCACTTGCTCTGCCAGATTTCTGCCCACTTTATCCTGAGTAATAATACGAATTGTTTTATGAAATTTTTCGGCTTGCCTCTTAAGAAGCTTAAGGTTAACAACACTTTGAAGTAAAGCTGCCTCTTTTGGAATCACTAAATGAAGTTCGCTCTCCTTCGCCTTTTTGAGCTTATCTATAACTGAGGTAAGCTCTTCATCAATTTCCAGGTAAATAATTTTTCGTTCCACTCTTTCAGACCTTTTTAAATTTTTTATTGCTTCTTCTTTTCGTCTTTTTGCAGCTTACAAGTCAATGACTAATAAAACTGACGACTCTATTATAACTCAGTTTTGCATTACCTTTACGACCTTGGAAAGAATATCAGGAAGAATGTCCTGTTCCTCACCGATGCTTAAGGCTAGATTTGCAAGCCCCATTGGCGTAATGTCTTGCTGATCTTTTATTTGTCCGGTTTTATCAAAAACATTATTTACTTCATCGGGTTTAATAAACCCGATTTTTGGCTTTTTTGCAAATGGCAGACTTTTATACCAGTCACTTGTTTCAAGAACTTTTTTAATTTCAGGCAAGGCTGATCCACCACCACAAAGCAATATCCTCGAAGGGAGTAGATCAACATCGGAGAATTCCGATAAGGAAAGTTCAACTCCAGACAGCCAAACTTCCGCATCAGCTTCAAGCGCTTCTTTAACAACTTTTTCACTTTTTTCTTCCAAATGGCCTTGAGCATAAGCTAACTTCACTTCTTCAGCCTTAGAAAAAGAAACATTAAGAACCTGGGCCAATCTTTTTGTAAAACTTCTGCCACCGATTGCAAACATTTTTGTCCCCTCAACTCCCCCATTTCTAACAACGGCAACATCGCTTGTCCCGCCGCCAACATCAATAAAGATAGCATTAAATTCCCCGGCTTCTTCGCTACCAACACTTTTGGCAACAGCGTAAGGTTCGGCAGTAATGGTAAGGAGCTCCAAACCAAGATCAGAAGCGATTGTCTGAAGAGCACCCAAGTGAACCAGAGGAGCAAAGGCATTAAAAATTCCAATCGAAATTTCTTTTCCTTGAAAACCGAGCGGATTAATCACCCGGTAACCATCGATTTTGACATCTACGATAGAAGCATTTACCAGCTTAACATCAATTTCTTCATGTCCGGTTTCCCAAGCTAATTGTCCTCTTGCTTGATCAAACGCTTTCCATTGGACTTTATTTACAATATTCTCTAATTCTTTAAAATCAATCTTTGTTTTTGGCTTGAGCCTTTCGTAATGAACGGTTGTTGTAGCTCCCTTCACAAGCTCTCCGGCAATACCGATAATACAATAGTCAACCGATGTGCCGGCCATTTCTTCGGCAATATCCAAGGCCTTAGCGCAATTCTCGACCACGCCGGAAATATCTGTCACTGCTCCTCCATGCATATCGCCCAAGCGTTGACGTTGACGACCAATGCCGATAATCTCAATCTTACTTTCCACTATCTTAAAAACTAGAGCTTTAACAAACTCCGTGCCAACATCAAGGGCAACGTAAAAAGGTTCTCTTGGTTTCCTTTTTAAAACCTTAGTTAGTATTTTTTTCATTAAAATATATTGTAACTTTTTTGACTTGTTATGTCTAATAGGCAAAAGTAATGAGCTCGGCAACTGCCGAGCTCATTCAAATTTTATATACCAGAAAGTTTAGACTATGTTATTCCAATACCGCTTTTATCCGTCTTACCCCTTTGGAGCTCGATTCTTCTTTTATAATCTTAAATTTTCCCAGCTCCCCGGTATTGGAAACATGTGGACCACCGCAAATTTCGCGGCTGAAAGGAGATCCTGAATCTGAAGGATTCCCAATTGTGTATACCGTAACCTTCTTCCCATATTTCTTATCAAAAATGCCTAAAGCTCCTTCTTTCTTAGCTTCCTCCGGCGACTTCTCAGACTCTTCTATAGTAATCTTTTTTGAGATGGCATCATTCACAAGCGCTTCTACCTTTTTAATCTGCTCCTCGGTCATTTTCTCTCCATAGGAAAAATCAAATCTCAGTCTATCCGCTGTAATATTTGAGCCTTTCTGGATCACTTGCCCACCCAAAACTTTCCTTAATGAAGCATGCAAAAGATGAGCAGCAGTATGAAGTTTGGTCGTCTCGGTAGAATTGTCTGCTAGTCCGCCCTTAAACATCCCTGCTGACGCCGTTCGCGATAACTCTTGATGTTTTCTAAATTCTTCCTTATATTCTTTTTCGTCAATCTTAATATTTCTTTCGTCCGCCATTTCTCGGGTCATTTCAAAAGGAAATCCATAACTCTGATATAAATCAAAGGCTTCTTTCCCGCTGATAACATCCCTTTCAGACGCAATCCTATCAAAAATTCTTAATCCTGTTTTTAAGGTTTTTTGAAATTTCTCTTCTTCTAAATGAAGGTCAGTTTGGATAATATCCTTCCGGTTAAGTAATGAGGGGTAAATATCGCGGTAAATATCAATTATTACCTCACTCAGTTCTTCCAAAAATTTTCCCTCAACCCCAATCACGTTGGCTTTTACAACCGCCCTTCTAATCAGCCTTCTGACAACATACCCGGCTTCCTTATTTGAAGGCACTACTCCATCTCCAATGGCAAAAACAACTGCCTTAGCGTGATCCGAAATAATCCGATACTCAGCTGTAAAATTACAGTATTCTGTCCCAGACAAATCTTCTAGCTTTTTTATAATCGGCATAAATAACTCTGTCTGATAGTTATCATCAATTCCACTAAGAACCGCTACCGTT
>CAZAFQ010000006.1:0-18226 GCA_964484885.1 uncultured Candidatus Saccharibacteria bacterium
TTGGGCTCGATCAAGCAGGAAACTAAAACAGTTTTCGATTTGGCTGATAAAAAAAGAAAAACCATCATTACTATTAACGGTCTTTTTCGGAATCCGGTTGTTCCCGAATACGTTGTTGAAGCGACAATCGCTCATGAGCTGTGTCATTATGCACATGGATTTTCCTCGCCGCTTGAAAAGAAATACGCTTCTCCCCATCAAGGCGGAATAGTAACCAGGGAAATGAAGGATCGAGGACTGACAGAAATTTTATCAAAACAAAAAAAATGGCTGAAGGATTTTTGGCCGCAATACATAAAAGAACATACCAGGCCACCTAAGCGAAGGCGTAGAGCCAGGATAGTAATCAAATGGATTTAAAAATAAAAAAAATTACTGTCGGAGACTATCGGACAAATTGTTATGTTTTAACAAAGGGATCAGATTTGGCGATTGTGGATCCAGGCAGTGATGCGGAAAAGATCAGAGCTGAGTTGACAACATATGGCACTAATTTTTGTTATCGCTATCTTTTAGTTACTCACGCTCATCACGATCATTTTACCGCTGTTCCCGAAATCATAGATTCCCATCCCGAATTTTCGGTTGTGGCAGGAGAAAAGGAACAAGGGGTTTTTCAAGAATTAGCATGGCAAGAAAAGTATGAGGGTATAAAACTTCCGAAAATAAAGGTTGATTGTTGGATAACAGAAAAAAATCAGCTGGAATTCGGCGATTCGATTATAAGAGTGCTCGAGACCCCCGGACATACTCCTGGTGGGATTGTCTTTTTGATAGGCAATTATCTCTTTAGCGGGGATACTCTCTTTTATCATACCGTTGGCCGGACTGATTTGCCGGGAGGGGATAGCAAACAATTAAGTGATAGTTTGAGAAAATTGCTTGATTTAGATGAGAAGATAATAGTTTATCCCGGTCATGGGAAGCCAACGACAATCGGAGAAGAGAGAGGTTACTATAGTTTATAAAGGGTAATGCTATCTATTAAGCTTCTGGCCTGACTGGGTATAGTCTTGGTGAAATTTAATCTGGTCGGGGTGAGAGGACTTGAACCTCCGACCTCGGGAACCCGAATCCCGCGCGCTAGCCGACTGCGCTACACCCCGAAAACTTTAATAGTATAGCTCAAATCGGCGATATTGACCACAATGCAATACTGTCTACTTGTTGTCTTGAGCAAATAGTTTAAAATATTTTTATGGATCAGGAATTGTTAATAATAATCGGCTTGATAGTAGTCGGCTTTGCCGCCACTCTTTTCGTAATTAATAAAAAATTTCAGGAAATGAAGACAGGTTCTGATGAAAAGAGTCTTCTTCTTCTACAGCAACAGCTTGGTCAGGTAACCGAACAGTTGAGCAAGGGTCTATCTGAATCAAACAAAACTATTCAGGATCAGTTTCGTTCAAGTGCCGGAATTATCAAGGATGTTACAGAGAAATTGACAAAACTAGAGGATACCAACAAGCAAGTAGTCGGGATCGCCGATCAGCTTCAAGGACTGGAGCATATTTTAAAGAATCCGAAGCAGAGAGGAATCTTGGGTGAGTATTATTTAGAAACTTTATTAAAAAATCTCTTTCAGCCGAATCAATATCAGATGCAATACAAATTCGATAATGGGGAAATAGTCGATGCCGTTATCTTCATTAAGGATAAAATCCTGACAATTGATTCGAAATTCTCGCTTGAAAAATACAACAAAATTTTAGACGAAAAAGATCCGGAAAAGAAGGAAGTCTTGCAGAAAGCCTTTAAGCAAGATCTGAAAAATCGGATTGATGAAACGGCAAAATACATTAGACCAAAGGAAAAAACGATGGATTTTGCTTTTATGTTTATCCCTTCCGAAGGTATTTACTATGACTTGCTCGTTAATCAAGTCGGAACCCTTAAGGTTAATACTCGAGATTTGATTGAGTATGCCTTCAAAGAGAAGAAAGTCATCATTGTTTCGCCGACTTCTTTTGCCGCTTATTTGCAAACTGTGTTGCAGGGCTTAAGAGCCTTAACAATTGAGGAGTCCATTAAAGAAATAGTCAGCAATGTTCAAAATCTTGCTAAGCATCTCAACTCATATGAAACATTTTTGAAAAAAATGGGCTCTAATCTGGGGACGACAGTTAATATGTACAACAGCGCTTATAAGGAATTTACAAAAATTGATAAAGACGTTACCAAGATTACCGGTAAGACTATAGATTCAGACCTCTTACAGATTGAAAAGCCGGCTGCTGATGATTAATGGCTTCAACAAGGTAAAAATTTGACAAAAACCCTTTTTCAATTAAAATAAGTGTAATACCATTAGAGCTTTAATGGCGTTTGGCACCCGAATCATAAGCATCCCCCTTGCTTTTGATTCGGGTAATTTTTTTAGAATTGAACTACTGTTCAAAACAGTTATAATTTAACAAGAATTAGAAGGTCAGAAAGTGAGCCTAGCCTGGCGAAAATACATTAACTTTTTATTATCAGGGCTTGTTGTATTTGGAGCGGTCCTTATTTTTGTGGTTTTCAGTTTGGCTCCCGACAAAGGATACTTGGGATTCGGTTCTTTTTTTATTAGTCTTTTTCTCTTTTTGCTGTGTTTATTTACAATCCTCGGTTTTTATGCGAGGCGGCGTATTTCTAATAACGAAGTTTTATATTATAATCTAAGAACGGCCTTTAGACAGGGAACAATTGCGGCTCTTTATGCTACTTTAATAATGGTTATGCAAGCGGCCAGACTCTTGACCTGGTGGGACGCAATTCTTTTGGGGCTAGCCTTAATTTTCTTTGACGTCTTTTTTAGGGAAAAAAAATGATGGATATTACGGAATTAAAAAAACAATTTAGTAAGGAACTGGGTGAGGTTCGGTATCTCGAAGATTTAGGGAAAATACGAGTGAAATACCTCGGTAAAAAAAGCGAGCTTTATAAAATACTGGGAAGGCTGGGCGAGATGTCGCCTGAAGAAAGAAAAGCAAAAGGCAGAGAGCTTAATACCGCTAAGAAAGAAATAATTTTCGCCCTGTCGAATAAGGAAAAGTTCTTTTTGGAGGAAGCAGATACGACAAAGGTTGATTTCTCTGAGCCGGGGAAAAATTATCCTGTCGGCCATTTGCATCCCATAACTCACATATATAATGAATTATTTGAAATTTCTAAAACTTTGGGATTTTCTATTGCGACGGGACCGGATATAGAAACGGATTGGTATAATTTTGAGGCACTCAATATGCCTCCAGAACATCCGGCGCGCGATACCCAGGATTCTTTCTATATCAATGATAAGCTTCTTTTAAGAACCCACACTTCACCGGTTCAAGTCAGATACTTGGAAAAAAATAAACCGCCGGTGAGAGTTGTGGTTTACGGCAGAACATATCGGAGAGATAGCGATCTGACACATACCCCGATGTTTCATCAGATGGAAGGGTTGTTGGTGGACGAAAGCGTGAGATTTACCGATTTAAAAGGGATTTTGACAGAATTTGTTAAGCGACTTTTTGGAAAAGAAAGGGAGGTTCGCTTTCGACCTCACCATTTTCCTTTTACTGAACCTTCAGCGGAGGTTGATGTTTCTTGCGGTCTTTGTGGTGGGAAGGGTTGCCGTTCTTGCAAGTTTTCCGGCTGGTTAGAAATATTGGGCTCAGGAATGGTCCATCCCAACGTTTTAAAAAATGCCGGAATCGACCCAAGTGTTTATCAGGGGTTTGCTTTTGGGATGGGGATAGAGAGGATTGCAATGTTGAAATACAATATTGATGATCTGCGCTTATTTTATGAAAATGATTTAAGGTTTTTGGAGCAATTCTAGAAGAACTTTTAGTTATTAGCTAGGAGCTGGCGAGTATAAATGACAACAGGATTAAAAAAATTAAAAATTTCTCGGTTAGTAAGGTCATCATTGCAAACGGCTGGTTACATAAGATTTTTAAATTTGCAACTGGGAACTAAGGATTAATAACTTTATGAGAATTCCGCTAAATTGGTTAAAAAAATACATTGATATCAAAGTCTCAGACAAAAAGCTGGCGGCTCTTTTAACAATGTCCGGAACTGAAGTCGAAAGATTGGCGACTGAAGATGACGGGAGCCTGGGAAATGTTGTTATTGGAGAGATTCTAACGATTGAAAAACATCCCGATGCCGATAGACTCCACATATTAAAGGTAGACATTCAGAAGGAGGTTCTTCAGATTGTTTGCGGGGCTCCAAATATTGAGGTTGGTCAAAAGGTTCCGGTGGCCTTGGTCGGAGCCAAGCTTGGAGAACTTGAAGTAAAAGAAGCGGAAATCAGAGGAGTCAAAAGTTATGGGATGATTTGCTCGGAATCAGAATTGGGGATTTCCGATGACCATTCGGGAATTATGGTTTTGGATCCCAGGGCAACTAGCGGTCAAACACTGGAAAAAGAGATTAAGAAAGAAGAAGGAATCTTTGAAGCGGAAATCACTCCCAATAGAGGTGATTGCTTGTCAATAATCGGTATCGCGCGGGAGGTAGCGGCACTTACCGGAGAAAAGATTAAAGAGCCAAAGGTAAAAGTTACCGAAACAAACTTGAAAGTTAAAGCGGCAGTGGAAATCAAAGATCAGGATCTTTGCTACCGTTATATGGGTCGGATCATTGAAAGCATAGAAATTGATAAATCTCCAGCCTGGCTTGTGGAAGCCCTGGCCAGCTATGGTGTTCGCTCCATTAACAATCTTGTTGATATTACTAATTTTGTCATGATTGAGCTTGGTCATCCGCTTCATGCTTTTGATTTTGATAAAATAAGCGAGAGCTCGGGCTTTAGAAGGGTGATTGTTAGAAAGGCCACTGAAGGAGAGGAGTTAGTCACTCTAGATGGAGAACGACGTCAATTAACTAAGGACATGCTTGTTATTGCCGATTCCGAAAAAGCTTTGGGGGTAGCGGGAGTAATGGGAGGATTAGACAGTGAGATAACGGATCAGACAACGAGAGTTTTTTTGGAATCAGCGAACTTTAATCCGACTTCGATTAGAAGGACGGGTCACCGATTAGGATTGAGGTCTGAGGCTTCAAATCGTTTTGAGAAAGGATTACCCCTAGAGTTGACCGAGAGAGCCTTAGACCGCACCGCTTCCTTAATAAAAGAGATTATCCCGAAAGCTAGAGTTTCCAGAAAAATTGATGAGGGCGAGGTCGGGAAACCTCCTAGAAGGGTAGTTTTGAGATTAGAGAGATTGAAGACTTTTCTGGGAGCTGAAATTTCAGTCGATCGGATTATCGAAATTTTAAGATCACTGGAATTTGAAATTGAGGAAAAAAGAAAAGAATCTTTGAAAGTCAAGGTGCCGTACTGGCGCCTCGATGTCTCAATCGAAGAGGACTTATTAGAAGAAATTGCCAGAATTTACGGATACCAAAAATTACCGGTTACTCTACCGACCGGATCACTTCCTAGCTTTATCCCGAATCAGGCTCTTGAGATGATAGCCAGGATTCGCTGTTTGCTTGCCGATTATGGTTTTTTTGAAGTTTACAGCTATTCCTTTACCGATAAAAAAGATGCTAATTTATGGAATCAAGAAGCATCAATCAAGATTGCTAACCCTCTTTCCAGGGAGCAGGAATTCATGAGAACCGATCTATTGGGATCTTTCCTTGATATTATCAATAAAAATAAAGCATATCCTCTTCTTGATACTATTAAAATTTTCGAGATTAGCCCGGTTTATAAGACAAAGAATGGGGAGGTTACAGAAGAGACAAAACTTACCGGACTAATTTATGGGAGAGGGTTTTTGGAGATGTTTGAGGAGGTTAAGGGAGTTACTGTCGGGCTCCTGGAGTCTTTAGGCGTTGATGAGAAATCCAGATCGGCCCTAACCAGCAAAATATTACCGCTGAATGCAAGAGCACTGAGAGATAAAGGAATCAAGACCGGTAATGCGACAATTTTTGAGATTGATCTTGCTCATCTTGAGCAATCAATTGGGATCAAAAGGTTTCAGCCGATTTCAAAATATCCGGGAGCAATCCGGGATCTATCTTTTGAAATTCAAGAATCTGTTGAGATTAAAGAAATACTAAAGCAAATCAAAATGATCCCGGACAGTATCTTAAAAAAAGTCATTGTCCTCGATGTTTTTAGAGGAAAGAGTCTTGGAGAGGGCAAAAAAAGCGTTACCTTAAGATTTTATTATCAATCAGATGAAAGAACCCTAGTAGAGCAAGAAATTGATACCGAACAAGAAAAAGCGATTAGTAAGATAACAAATTCACTCGGAGGGATTCTGAGGGGTGTTAAAAAGTAAAGCTATCGATGGCGTAGCTCAAAAGAAAAAGACTCAAGCGCAACCGAAGAGGAAAAAATCGGTCGAATCTTTTCATTTTCGAGTTTTCAAAAAGAAAAAATCCTTAGTTTTTCTGAAGATTGCTCTTTTTGTAGTTGCAGTCATCCTCATTCTAGCCGCCGCCGCTTTCGGTTATCAAAATTTTTACAACAATAAAATATTCAAAGGGGTTAGAGTATTAAACATTGATGCCGGAGGGCATTCACCTGAAGAGTTGAAAGCTCTTCTGAAAAGAGATATTGAAAACTATAAAATTATTATAACGAGCGAAGATCAAAAATATGAAGTCACCCTTAACGATCTTGGCATCGTTTATAATACCGAGGGCATGGTTAGAGAGGCCTATCTCTACGGCCGAGAGGGTAATCTTGTAAATAAGCTTAGAGAAAGAGCGGTCGGCTTTTTATCTCAATATGATTTTGGGTTTAGGAGTCTTGCTATTGAGGAAAAAGAAATTATGCCGGTTTATGCTACCAGTCAGATTCGCTTAGGAGATTTTTTGACTGATTTGGAAAATAAAATAAATATTACGGCAAAAGATTCTGAAATCAAAATTGCTAACGGTCAGGTTGAAATCATCCCGGCAGTTTTTGGGAAAAAACTAAGAACTGAGATTTTAGAACAAGAATTAATTAAGGCTGCCACTTATTTTGAGCACAGAGTTTTGGAAGTAAGAACTGATGAGATTTTACCGGAAATCTATGACGAAGGCACTAAGGAATTAGCCGATAAAACAGGACGGATCGCTGCAAAACAAATTGTTCTTGACCATGAGGGGAAGAAATTTTATCCGATGTCGCAGAATATTATCGAGTGGATAAGCTTTTTCAAGAAGGATAATTTGAATTGGGAGCTTGGCATTGATCAACTAAAAATTAAGGCTTATCTGGCAGTTTTAGGACGAGAAATAAATGTTTGGCCTCAAGATAAAATCGTAAGAGTTGAAAACGGGGTCAAAGAAACTATTACCCAAGAGGGGATCGAAGGTTTGGTTATTGATGAGGGTTCTCTGGCGGCAACCCTTGCCGATAAATTAGCGGACGAGCGGATTAATGCAATCTTCTTAACAATTCCAATGAAAGTTGCACCGTACTCAACCAAAAGGGATGAAGTGGTAGTTGCGAATTGGGAAAAATATATTGATCTTAATCTTTCGACCCAGACACTGGTTGCTTATGAGAAAGGAGGCATCGAAAAAGGAAGATGGTTGGTAGCTACAGGCAAGCCGGGATATGCGACTCCGGTTGGAACTTGGTTGGTTCACGGCAAGTCCTCTTGGATTAGAATGGCCGGTGGATGGGGGACATCCGAATATTACAATGTTTATCCGGTTAAATGGGTGACTTGGTTTAAGGGGGGCGGTTATGCTATTCACGATGCATACTGGAGGAGCTCTTTTGGCTATACTGGAAGCCACGGTTGTGTCAATATGCCTGATGATGGCGCGATATTTATCTACAATTGGGCTGACATCGGTACTCCCGTAACGGTTCATTACTAGTTTACTAACCAAGTGCTTTGGATTAAGATTTAACTTAAGATAAGGAAGAAGATGAGCCAAGAAAGTCAAAATGAAATTCGTCCTTTTATCGAAAGGACTTCGGAAACGGATGAGGTAATTAGAAAAGCCGAGACTCTGCCTCCAATCGAGCCGGTTTCAGTTAGTGATAACGGGCATGGACCGGAAATAGAACAACTTAGGCATGATCTTGCGAATCATGAAGAAAGCAAGCAAGAAGAAACCCCGGCGGTAATCGGACAGAATCCGTCTGAAAAAGATGAAGCGAGGACAGACTATATAAAAGATGCTGAAGATATTATCAAGGGTAAGATAGACCCCTGTGCGGCAGAAAAAGAGCTTCAAAGGATTCGAGCAGATTATATTAAGGAAGAGTTTGGAAAGGACATTGTAAAGGGCTGATGTTGAAATGACGCAAATTTATTTTTTTGGAGGGTTTCTTTTATTAGCCCTAGTCGGGCTTGTTTTGTTTTTTCTTTACCGCAAGTCCTCGTTGTCCAAAAAGCAGATTGAACGATCTCTAAAGATGGTTTTACTGCAAATCAGAGTTCCTCGGGATATGGGATCAAAGAACAATCAAGGGCAAGGGAGGGATGACCGCGAAGCCGCAAAAGAAGTTATCTCTTTTATGGAAACCTTTTATTCTAATCTTTCGGTTATATATAAGAAAGGAATTAAAAATAACCTTTTTCACGGTCAACGTCATATTGCCCTGGAAATTGTCGCCAGGGACAAGGAAATTTTTTTCTATATCGCCGCTCCCGTTGTTCTTTTAGATGTAGTTGAGAAGTCTCTTTCGTCTCAGTATCCGGAGGTCGTGATTGAAGAAGTTGAGGAATATAATATTTTTAACCCCGAATGGAAAAATCAGGGTATTTTCGGAGGTGAGTTTTTCTTAGCGAAACCCTATCATTTCCCTCTGAAAACCTATAAGAAGATGGATGCCGAGCCTCTGGAATCGGTTCTTAACACTCTTAGCAAACTGGGAGAGAAGGAAGGGGCCGCAATCCAAATCTTGTTGCGCCCGATTGACCCAAGCGTGATGAAAAAATCCAAGCAGCATGTCAAGAGCCAGATCCAGGGGAAGAAAAAGAATAATTGGGGCCTGGCAGGAGAATTTTTTGATGCGGCAATGGTTAAGGAGGCTTCGAAAGAGGCCTCATCAGAGCCGGTCAGACTTACGGCAATGGAGGAGGAAGTCAACAAGGCGATCGAAGAGAAAGCCGGAAAGGCGGTCTTTGAAACGAAGATTCGAGTCATTGTTTCCGCTTCTGATCGTCATCGTTCGGAAATGATTGTTTCCGAGATTGAAGGTTCTTTCACTCAATTTTCAGATCAAAATTTGAACCGGTTCAAATTCAGAAAAGCTAAAAAGCCTGATAAGCTGACGACGGACTTTATTTTTCGATTTTTTGATACAAATTTTTTCCGGAGTTCGGTGAATAATATTTTGAATACGGAAGAGTTGGCAAGTATTTTCCATCTTCCAAATTATCTGGTTAGTTCCCCGGGGATTGTTTGGCTTTCATCAAAAAGAGCCGAAGCTCCGGTCAGGCTTTCGGATGAAGGGACTGTTTTGGGCAAAAGCCATTTCAGGGGAACCGAGCAGGTAGTGCGGATATCCCAGAATGACAAAAGGCGCCATGTTTATATTCTGGGTCAAACCGGGACCGGGAAATCGACGGTTATGAAGAATATGATTCTTTCCGATATCTATGAAGGAGCGGGAGTAGCTTATATCGATCCTCATGGTCAAGATGTCGAAGATATTTTGGCACGTATTCCGAAAGAAAGGGCGGAAGATGTTATTTACTTTGATGCCGGAGACGTTGAGAGACCGATGGGCCTAAACCTTTTTGAAGCCAAGACAACCGAGCAAAAGGACTTTGTTATTCAGGAGGCAATTCAAATGTTGTATCGACTCTATGATCCGGGTCACACCGGCATTATGGGACCTCGCTTTGAGCACTGGTTTCGAAATGCCGCCTTGGCCTTAATGGCTGATCCGGCCGGAGCGACCTTTATTGAAGTTCCGAGAATTTTTACAGACGAGAAATTTTTGGCGGAGAAACTGAAACATTGTGAAGACCCGATTGTCAGAAATTTTTGGATAAATGAAATGGGTCAAACGAATGACTTTCACAAATCCGAAGTTCTCGGTTGGTTCGTCGGTAAATTCGGTGCCTTTATGACGAATTCGATAATGAGGAATATTCTGGGGCAAACAGTCACCTCGCTGAATTTTAGGGATATCATGGATGACGGGAAGATCCTTTTGGTCAATCTTTCAAAAGGGAAGATAGGGGAGATTAATATGATGCTTTTGGGGATGATTTTTGTTTCCAAGATTCAAATGGCAGCCATGTCACGAGCCGACACCCCAGAAGATGGGAGACGTGATTTTTATTTTTACGTAGACGAGTTTCAGAATTTTGCCACGGACTCTTTCGCCCAGATTTTATCAGAGTCTCGGAAATATCGCTTGTCGCTGATTGTGGCAAATCAGTTTATCAGTCAGCTGAAAGAGGAAGTTAGGGCGGCTGTTTTTGGCAATGCAGGAACCGTGATAAGCTTCCGTGTCGGACCGGAAGATGCCGAATTTATGGCGAAGCAATTTGAACCGGTCTTCAATACTCGTGATTTATCCAATTTGGAAAATTATAATGCTATTTTGAAGCTATTGGTAAACGGAGTTCCTTCCCGACCTTTCAACATTGTCGGTAATCCTCCCATGGGGATTGATAATCCGAAAATCGGACAGGCAATCAAGGAATTGGCACGGTTGAAGCATGCTCGGACACGGAAAGTTGTTGAAAAAGAAGTTTTAGAGAGAATGCAGATTGGTAATTCGCAAAACAACGCAAGCGATTTGACAAGGGAAACAAGGGGCTTTTAAATAGATAAAAAGAGAGATAAATGGCAGAGACAGAATCAATTAAATCAAAGCAAGAGACAGTCCATGATCAAGTTGACCGTCTGATCAAGATGGCCGATACCACTGTCTTGGAGCAAATGAAATCGAATATTGAGACTAAAGTTGCCGCTGAACTTGAGGAGCTTCTGTTAAGATATTCCGACGGAGGAGAGCTTAACCCCGAGGAGGCAGCCCACTATAAACATCTGGGAGCAGTGGCAGACCGATTGGAAAAGGTTAACCAGGAGCTTCAAAGTCGAAAGGGCGAAGTAACCGAGGCGGGAGAAGTAAAACAAGAGACAGTAGTCCAAGAGTCGGTCAATCAGGCACGGACTGATGCTGTTGGTGAAAAGACCCTGCATCAAATGAATGCTTTAAGAAGGGAGCAGGGCGCGCGAGAATATGAAAACTTTTCAGACCTTTATGATGAAGCAAAGATGGAGGACAATGCTCGAGAGAGGCTGAGAGAATATAAAGAAGAAAAAGAATATGAAGCTGATGCCAAAAAGCAAGAAGAATTTAGAAAGCTTGAAGAGGAGAAGCAGGATTCTCCCGAATATATCCGTACTGAGCAGGTTCAGCAAAAACTAGGAGAAAATCTAAAGAAAGTTGACAAATTCATTATAAATTTATCCGAAAAGAAGGATAAGCTCGATAGGGCCGGCCTATGGGAGAGAGGGACTCATTTTGTCGAAAGAGCTAAAATCAGAAGAAAGCTAGAAAGAGTTAATACTCTTAGGGAAGAGCTGATACAAGCGGAAGAAGGTTATTTACGCAAAAGCGGGGCCCTATCAGAGAAATTAGCAATGTATTACGAAACGGCGCCGATTTCCGAAATCGAATTGCTTGATTGCGCTTTCTCCGTTGATAGGCTTACCCAAGCGAGCCGTCAAGAATTTTTGGATAATATCGAGGCCGGGCTTGATGAATTGAAAAAAGAACATGATGCCGTAGTGGCCGAGATTTTTGATGATCTGAGAAAAGAAGGGATTGAGGTTACTCCCGGAGAAAGAGAAGCTCCGGAAATAAATGTAAGTACCGATCCGCAGCCAGATCGAGGATCTAGAGAAGAACAACGTTTTTATTTGGATCAATTGAATAACATTGAGGGTGAAGTTACCTATGCGAGCCTAAGGAGTAAGCTAGAAGCGGCAATGGATTTTGATAAATTCGAAGAAGAGGAAGCCAGAAAGTATCTTGAGGAGTATAAGAAGAAAAATCTAGCAATGAGGATGAGAATCAAGAGATATCAGGATAAGATTGTGGAGGAGTCAAAGAAACCGTCTCAGGAGCGAAATATGAGCACCGTTATTTATTACCAGAAAGCTATCAGGGACGAGGCGGTAAAGCTCAACCATTATCGAGATAACATTATCTATAAGTGC
Organism: uncultured Candidatus Saccharibacteria bacterium; assembly: GCA_964484885.1. Classification (GTDB taxonomy): domain Bacteria; phylum Patescibacteriota; class CPR2; order UBA1875; family CAZAFQ01; genus CAZAFQ01. The sequence continues at coordinate 12,133 of CAZAFQ010000006.1, forward strand.
CGTGGAGAGGGAGCGATAGCAAGAATTAAGAGAAGAATCGTTAAGGGGTATTAATGGTTAAGGAAAAAATAAGAAAACTTACCGAAGAATTACGTAATACAATGAAAAGGATTGAGGATCTTTCTCAACCCGTTACTATTGGTTCTCCCAGTCCTACAAATACGACCCTTACGCTGGTAGAGCTGACGACCGCTCTAGAATTCAAGTTAGATGCTTATCTTGATTTTCTGGAAATTCTAAGGGAAAAAATAAGCTTGGTAGAAGAAATGTTAGGGGAGGTCGGTAAGTTCTCAGAAATTGATATTAAGAAGAAAGAAATTGCATTGGCGATTATAAAATCCGACCACAAAGGTAAAGTCAGCTCTGATATTAAGACAAGAGCAAAAAATATTTCGAAAGAAGAGCTGGTTCAGGACTTAAAAAGCTCGCTTCAACGCATGAAGACAGAAGAAAAAAGCCTTGAACAAAAGGTGATGGAAATAAAGAAGGACCTAGATATTGAGTTGGCAAAAGAGAAGAATCAAAGAGAGGTAACTTCAAGGAATGCCATTCAAGCCAAAATAGCTGCCAAAGAAGGGCTTCAGGAGGAGAGGTTTGTGAGAGTAAAGGAATTTGAAAGAGAGATAGAAAAAGCCGATATTTTGCTCTCGGAATATGATCTTGCTCAAGATGAACTAAAGAATGAAGAGAAAATTAGTGAACTTCGGAGGATGTTAAGCTAAATTTGACCTTAGGTTTGCTTGTTCCGACTCTTTTTTTGTGTTAGAATAAGATTGTCGGGGAAATATTTTTTACCTGGAATTACGAAAAATTTTGCCCGATTTTCAAAAAATCTCTCGAACTAGGGTAGCAAAAACAAAATACAAAAAATATAAGCTTTTCCTAATTTAAGTTGGGAAAATAATTGAAATTTGCTTGAGGAAATAGATAATAAATGGCTTTAAATAAGAATAAAGAAACTTATGATGCTTCCAAGATCCAGGTTTTAGAAGGGCTGGAAGCTGTAAAAAGAAGACCGGGGATGTATATTGGCGGAACGGGTCTTGAGGGGCTTCATCATTTAGTATGGGAGGTGCTTGATAACTCTATCGATGAGGCAATGGCCGGTTACTGCGATTTTATAGAAGTAACTATTCACCGAAACGGGGCGCTTAGCGTTTCTGACAATGGAAGAGGTATCCCGATCGATAAGCAGAAGCAGACGGGCAGAAGCGCTCTCGAAACGGTCCTAACCGTTCTTCATGCCGGAGGAAAATTCGGTGATGGCGGGTACAAGGTCTCGGGTGGTCTTCACGGAGTGGGCGTTTCTGTTGTTAATGCCCTTTCATCTTATTTGAGGGCCGAAGTGGCTCGAAACGGGAGTCTTTATGTTCAAGAATTTAAGGACGGCGGAAAACCGATCAGATCTCTAAAGAAAGTCGGAGCCTCGACTCGCACCGGGACGAAAATTACTTTTATCCCTAATTCGGAAGTATTTGAATTAATAGAATTCTCTTTCAAGAAGATAATTGATCGGATGCGTCAGCAAGCTTATTTGACTAAGGGAGTTAAGCTCAAACTTACTGATGAGAGAACTTCTGATACTTATAGTTTTTATTTTGAAGGCGGAATCAAATCTTATGTCAATCACTTAAACCGTAATAAAGAAACGGTTAATGAAAAAATTTTTTACGTTGATAAAACAGTAGGTAATATTTCAGTCGAAATATCAGTTCAATATTGCGACGATTATGTTGAAAATGTGCAAACCTTTGCCAATAACATTCATACCGGTGATGGCGGGACTCACCTTACCGGTTTTAGAACCTCGATTACCAGATCAATCAATGAGTACGCAAAAAAGAACAACTTGGTTAAAGAATCTGACAGCAGTTTTTCCGGAGATGATGTCAGAGAAGGCTTGACGGCCGTTTTATCAGTAAAATTACCCGATCCCCAATTTGAAGGGCAAACCAAGGCCAAGCTTGGTAATCCTGAAATTCAAAATGTTGTTAGCTCGGTTATGAATGAATATTTTTCTTATTACTTGGATGAGAATCCGATTGATGCCAAAAGAATTATTACCAAGTGCTTACTATCTTCCAGGGCAAGATTAGCCGCAAGGGCCGCACGGGAAACGGTCATTCGAAAAGGTGTTTTGGAGGGGATGACCTTGCCGGGCAAGCTAGCCGATTGTTCTCTAAAAGATCCGACCCAGAGCGAGCTTTTTATTGTTGAGGGTGATTCTGCCGGTGGTTCGGCAAAGCAAGGAAGGGATCGGAGATTTCAAGCGATTCTTCCGCTGAAGGGTAAAATCTTAAACGTTGAAAGAGCAAGACTGGATCGAATGCTTTCTTCTGATGAGATTAAGGCTTTAATAATCGCTATGGGAATGGGAGCCGGAGAATCAAAAGATATTTCAAAGATGCGCTATCACCGTATTGTGATTATGACAGACGCTGATGTTGACGGTGCTCATATTCGGACTTTGCTTTTGACCTTCTTTTATCGATATTATCCTGAAGTTATAGAAAACGGTTATTTATATATTGCCCAGCCTCCTCTTTTCAAGATTCAAAAAGGAGCTCAGAAATTCTATGCTTATAATGAAGCTGAGAGAGAAGAAATATTGACTGATATTGCGGCTGCCATGGCAGGAAGAGTCAAGGCTAAAAAAGATGAGAGCGGCTTTGAAGTAACGACCATTGATACAATCGAGAAAAAAGAAGAATCTGATGAACGGGTTACGGAAGAGGAAACGGGAGGAACAACAGGTCAAGAGGCGGGGAAAATACCCGGTGTTTTGATTCAAAGATACAAAGGTTTGGGAGAAATGAATCCCGGTCAACTTTGGGAAACAACCATGGATCCTGAGAACCGGACGCTTCTTCAGGTAGCCGTCGAGGACGCCGAAAAAGCGAATGGGACTTTTTCAATGCTAATGGGCAATGAAGTTGAGCCCCGAAAGCGGTTTATCCAGACCCATGCTAAGAATGTTAAGAATCTGGATATCTAAAGGTGAGTCGGTCCTTGAAGTCCAAGTAATGACAAGTAAAGAGTTAAGCATTTAAACAGTAGAAATTATGGATGCAGAAAGAAAAATTAACGAAATAGGTTACGTCAAATCCCGAGACATCAATGAAGAGATGGAGCAGGATTATCTTGATTACGCGATGAGCGTGATTGTCTCTCGGGCCCTACCGGACGTTCGAGACGGGATGAAACCGGTCCATCGCCGAATCCTTTTTGCAATGGATAAGTTGGGATTAAAAAGCGGCGGCAGCTATCGAAAATCTGCAACCGTTGTCGGTGAGGTTTTAGGTAAATACCACCCACATGGGGATACGGCTGTTTATGATTCGATGGTTAGATTGGCCCAGCCTTGGGCAATGAGATATCCTCTAGTTGATGGTCAAGGAAATTTCGGATCAATGGATGGCGATAGCGCGGCAGCAATGAGATACACGGAAGCGAAGATGACCAAGACTGCCGAAGAGATGCTGGCGGATATTGATAAGGACACGATAGACTTTGTCCCTAACTATGATGGAAGCCAAAAAGAGCCTCAGGTATTACCGGCCAAATTACCAAACTTACTCTTGAACGGAACAATGGGGATTGCCGTTGGGATGGCGACTAATATCCCGCCGCATAACTTATGCGAGATTGTGGACGCGATCACTTGTATTATCGACAATCCAGATTGTACCGTTGAAGACCTGATGAATCATGTGAAGGGACCCGACTTTCCAACCGGAGGAATAATTTACAACATTGACGAGATAAAGGCCGCCTATGCCACAGGAAGAGGCAAGATTGTCATGAGAGCGGTGGCAGTAATAGAGGAAGGAAAGAAAGAAGACTTTAGGATTGTAATTTCGGAATTACCGTATCAAGTGAACAAGGCGACTCTAATCGAAAAAATTGCAGACTTGGTAAAGGGAAAAAAGATTGTCGGGGTTAGCGACCTTCGAGACGAATCAGACCGAAAAGGGGTCCGAATAGTGGTTGATCTGAGAAAGGATGCTTATCCCAACAAAATTTTGAACCAACTATTCAAACTAACGCCGATGCAATGCGCTTTTCATGTTAACTCGTTGGCACTGGTTGATGGGATTCAGCCGAGAATCTTAACTCTCAAGATGATGCTGGAGGAGTTTATCAAGCATCGCTTTAGGGTTGCCACCCGCCGGATAGAGTTTGAGCTGGCAAAAGCGAAAGCACGGGCTCATATCTTGGAAGGCCTTTTAATCGCTTTGGGAAGAATTGATGAGGTAATTGCAACCATCAAGGCCTCAAAAGATAAAGAAACAGCCAAGAAAAATTTAATTTTAAAATTCAAATTATCCGATATTCAGGCTCAAGCTATCCTTGATATGAGACTTCAGACACTGGCGGGGCTTGAAAGAAAGAAGATTCAAGACGAATATGAGGAACTTCAGAAATTAATTTTGCATTTAGAAGATCTTTTATCGCACCCTTCAAAAATTTATGGCGTGATAAAAGAAGAGTTAACGGAAATTAAAGGAAAATTTGGAGACGAAAGAAGGACGAGAATCATAAAAACCTCACTAGAAAAGTTTTCCGATAAAGATTTGATTCCCAATGAAGAAGTAATTGTGACTTTGACAAAGGGGAGCTATATCAAAAGAATTCCGGCAAGCACTTACCGCACTCAGGTCCGTGGCGGAAAGGGAGTGGCAGGGATGTCCATGAAAGAAGAAGACTTGGTGGAATACATGGGCTATGCTAAAAATCACGATAATATCCTTTTCTTTACCAATAAGGGAAGGGTCTTCCAGACTTTTGCTTATGAAATTCCCAGTTCTTCCAGAATTGCCAAGGGGCAATCTATCGCAAATATTCTTCAGTTAGCGCCTGAAGAGAAAGTAACTGCCTTGATAAATATCGGTGATGACGAAAAGGTGAAATATCTGATGATGGCCACCAAAAACGGAACTGTCAAGAAAACCCCGTTAGATAACTTTGTCAATATCAGAAAAACAGGGATTATTGCTATTAATCTTGATCCGAAAGATGAATTGAAATGGGTCAAAGTGACCCAAGGAGACGAGGAAATTATTATGGCTTCCGCTAATTCTCTGGCGATCAGGTTCAATGAGAAAGACATTCGACCGATGGGCAGGGGGGCTCGCGGCGTTCGAGGGATGAAACTGAAAAAGGATGACCAGATTGTCGGCATGGACGTTGTGGTTCCGGGTGGCGAACTCCTAGTTATTATGGAAAATGGATACGGCAAAAGAACTGCCCTGAAGCAATTTACGACTCACAGGCGAGGCGGCATGGGGATAAAAGCCGGAGTGATAACAAGAAAGACGGGTCGCTGTCTGGATGTTCGGGTTATTTCAAGTCAAGTAGACGATTTAGTGGCAATTTCGACGAAGGGAATCATTATTCGAACTCCACTGTCAAAAATTTCAAAAATTAGTCGAGCAACTCAAGGAGTAAGGATCATGAGATTGGAGGAAGGAGATAAGGTTGCCTCTGTTGCTTTTATCGAAAGAGAGGGCGAGCAAGAGACCTTATTAAAAGAAGCGAAGAGTTAGTCTCTTTATAATTCATAACAATCAAGAAGCAACTTCTATGTTTAGTGGCAGTTGCTTTTTTAATTTTTATGTTTAGGAGTTGCTCATGCTTAGCATTAAACCAATGTTTTTTGAATTTAGCGTTTTAGCTCTTTGGAGGTTATTCCAATGTAATGATTGCTCCGGGTCAATATAATTTGGTCTATTACTGCAGGATGCAGGGCTAAAAAATTGAGAAAGGGGGTGAAGAGGAAATGAAATACCTTGGAAAACTTTCAATTGCGGTTGCGGCTTTCTTATTCTTAGGCTTTGGTGCCGTTTTTGCAGCAAGTGGTAGTGCCACTAATGATACAACGGGCGCCTGTTCAGAAAACGAAGTTAAATTGAGAATTAACAGCATTTTTGATTTAGACGTTGACAATGATGCCGACATCGACAACAAAGGCTTCGTGTTTGCAAGCACTGGGGACAATGAATCAAGCTACAATACCGGAAGCGGTAAAGTAGAGACCGGAGACATTGACGTTGCCCTTGATATTGCGAATCTGATTGGCTTTAGCGGCTGGGAA
>CAZAFQ010000007.1:0-17384 GCA_964484885.1 uncultured Candidatus Saccharibacteria bacterium
GCCTCATACAACAAGCCGCTCCTGTACAATTACAAGTATCCCGATTTTCATTTAGTTTAATTGGGGTATATCTTTCTAAAAAAGAATCAAATGTGGTGAATCCCTTATCAATATATACCCTTTTAATGAAAGCGGCTGCATCTTTAAGCATTTCGGCATTCCAACCGCTAAATTTATACCATTTACCATTACAACTTCCGCCCGTTCTTCCAAAGGGATTATTACAGGCCATCGCAGCATCCTTAATAGTACGATTCGCCACAGAAGATTCTGCTCCGGCAATCCCTAGCATTAATAAGGGATTAACACCATACTGTTTCCCTGCATTAATAAAGGCTTGACCAACATTTGGAATCTCTAGAAATCTCGAATTTGGATATTTTTCCCTAAGAAGGGAAGTAATGGCATTAGCTAATTTTGATTCATCATTAATCTGTGAGATAATTGGCGAATTACAAGTAGAAAATTTATTGTTTACGATGGGCTTAGTTGTCGTTGTGGTAATCGGATTGGGATTAGTCACAATTGTAGTACAGCTCCCACTTTTATTCCCGTTACTGACTTTTAAAGTATAGACAGTGCTAGCAAAAGAAACATTTGGGGAAACACTGATTGTTTGATTTTCCCCCGCTGCTGCTTCCTTACAATTTCCGCCTGAGCTACATAACTCCGGCTTGTGACCAGAGGCAGCATTAAATGTGCTATAAGTCAGCATCGCCGTAGATCCTTCAAGAATATAGGATGATTCGGTAAAAGAACAGGATGGGTCACTAGGTACAGTGGTTACCGGAAAACTACTCAAAGTCGTAGTTGTCTGGGTAGTAACAGTTGTTGGGATGCTTTCTTGTTCTTGCTTAGGCCGAAGAACTTTGATGCTCTTAATTACAAACGTAGGATCTGCACTCCCAACGTTTTCTGGATTTTTGATTCTCAGCCGTACATTGCGTACTTTTTCATTCCAAGGCGCTTTACTTGTATCAATCCAAGTTACGAATTGATTTTCACTATAATTATATTCGCCTACTTTGTGATAAACAAACGGACCAGGATTAATTGAGCTATGATAAACTGGCTGCTTAGAAGCATAGTCGAACCCATCGTAAACGGTAATTTCCCGAGCCCCATCATATCCCCCCGTCAATTCTGCCGGAATATAAATGCCATATTCGCCCGTATTCGGGGTGATTTTAAATGTCCCGTCTTGTGGTAAAACAGCGTAACAGCACATTTCATTGCTATCAACCCCCACCTTCAAGCCTTCAGGAAAAATGTCCTGATAAACTATTTCCTTTTCATTATCAACACCACTTCCGACTGTTACCTGCTGCACTAAAGCAAACCCACCACTGCTGACTTCGGAAGTCGTGGCTTGAGCATTAGCTTCCATCGAGGAGTTACCTCTTCCAAGATTTTCTGTCCCGAAAACTATACCGTGACTGTAAATACCCTGCTCATTCATAGCTCTAGCAGTCCATTCGTAAACCCCCTCTTCCAAGTTTTCGAAAGTATAACTGAAAGCTGATCCGCTTTTCTTCCACTTTGCAAGGGGCCAAGAACTATTATGAATGCTTGAAGTCATTATCTGGCCGGCTTTCTCGCCCGTTTTTTTAATCCTGAATTCAATAGTTAATAATTTCCCGTTAGGGTCGTCCGCGGTTGCGTTAAGGATGAGATTTTTACCGTCTTGTTCCGCACCACCAAGAACTATGTTCGGTTGAGGATTGGTTCCGCACTGTCGAATCGTTTTTTTCGAATTAAGAAGGTTATAGGGGTTATAATAACGAATCTGATTCTTATAATAAATTTCAGTCCTTATCCCACTTTCAATAACCGTAGAATTTTTTCTAATATTTCTTGCCCCGGATAATTCTGTCCCGTAGCCATCTCGCGTCACCCCAAAGTAAATAAATCCTTTATTGGCCTTCCCAATCTCTTCACCAGTCTTGACTACCTCATCTGTCTTGGTTATTTCGGTCAGCCCTTCATAATAATAATTATAGCCGTCTTCCCCTGAGAGCCAGAGCGATGTTTTAATAGGAGATTTCTCGACTTTGGTCACGGTCCCGGCAGTAAAAGCGTAAATACTGGCTGATTCTTTTGATACCTTCAGTTTTGAAAAGGGGACTACTTTCCCATCTTCGACTCTACCGAATAAGTCCTCGATTGTAACTTTTTCTCCACAATTATCAACAGGCAAAACGTAATGATAACCTGCAGCCGCTAAAGAGTTATCGATAAAAAAGACATGAAGATAGTTAGTTTGTAAAGAAAAAAAGGTTATGGTCGTGAGGATTACTACGACAGTGATTTTTAGTAAATTAGATTTTAAAATATTCATTGATTGATTCCTTTAATTTATTAAGGGTTGTGTAGGAAAAGAATAAAAACCATTCGTTAATTCTTCCGGCATCCCGTTATTTGCCAAAAGCGAAAGATCAAAATCTGTCCCCGCTCCAAGATATAAATCCCAAGAGCCTGAATCCCTCTTGTAAACCGCATAGCCTGAATCATAATTCTCATCTTCTGAGGAAATCACACCAACCGCCCAATCGTCAACGATCCTTATATTTACTAATTTATAAGAAAAGGGAAGTTTTGGGTGATGTGCTTCCTGAGCGGCTTCTATCTTTTTGAAATCTTCGGTATGAGCAACAACATACTCATCGGCTGCATCATCAATTTTTTTCTTTAAATCGTGCATTGAAGCCAGATAGCTATCATAATCTTTATTGGCAAGATCGTCAGAAGCTTCCCCTAAGGACTGGGAAAGTGAACTCAAATCATATCCGACTAATAGAGCTTTTATTCTGAGATTCTCTCCCAAGATACTGTGGTTATTTTCTAACCCTTTTGAGCTATCGTCATTATCGATTTCAAGCTCTAATACATTATTATCAATAACTAGGCTCTTTATTTCGGAAGATGTCTTTTCGCTAATTTCCTCTGACTTTTTTTCATCTGCTAGAAACAAAAAGGCTGAAATACCCCCAAAAATGATAACGAGTAAAGAAACTAACAGGATGATAATATATTTTTTATTCATTAGAATTCAATCCTCATAAATCTTATACTGGAACGATAGCTAATGTCTTGTATACTTACGCATAAGTTTGAGCCACACAAACCGGAACAACTAAAGCTTATTTGATCACAGTATGAAGGACCATACGCCCTCCCTGCATGTATCATTTTTCCCTCACCAAGATAAATTCCAACATGAGTGGGTGAAGGACTATCATAATAAACTAAGTCACCTCGTTTTGCTTCTTTGAAAGGAACCTCGCTATAGGCGTTACCATTTTGATCTTTGCGGGTCTTAGGGAAATCTTCATATGTTACTCCCCACATTTTTACTTTTTTCTCACTCCCCCAATAATAAGCCCAGGCGACAAAAGATGAACAATCATAGCCTCTATAGCCTCCTTCATAACGATCTAGATACGTCAAGCCTCCATGAAACTCTGCAAAGCAATAAGGCTTTCTAAGCTGAGTTTGCCCCTTCGCAATAACCTGCTCAATAATCTTTTCTCTTGGAGGCAGGGTTGTGGTCGTGGAGCAAGTAACCCCACCGTCTGCAGCACAAACCTCATTCGTCTCTATTTTAAACAAGTTGCCAGAGAAAAAAGATATTCCAAAAAGAAATGCAAAAATAACCAAAGGTATTCTCGCCTTTAGTATGATTTTTTTTACTTTAACCCTCAAAGCCCCTCCTTTAAGTGCTTTAAGCACAAGAATAATTTTATTATTTCTAAAATAACGATATTAACAAGAAGTGTCAAGGTTTTTAAAAAATGTAAAGGGCGGGTTTCTCTGAAGAGAAAGCCCGCCCCATTGTTTAATTCAGATGATCTTCCAAAAACACCTGAATTTCCTGAGCTGTGGGAAAGTCCACATTGGGATAACCTTCTAGCGGATTGACGACAACGCCGCTTTCTGAAAAATTGGCATTGTAAGCGCTGCCATCGGCAAACGTCACTTCAATGTCAACCCGTCCTAGCGACTTATGCCAGACATCGATTTCCACAACTTGAGCCGGAAACTCAACCGGAACCCTAACAAGACATGAGCCGGTGATTTTTTCCGGATCGTAGCCGGGGAAGCGCTCAGCTGTAATTGTCGTGGTCGTGATAATTGTCTTCTTAGTCGTGACTGTCGTTGACTTTGGTTGGCTCGTACTCGTACTGGTTATTTTCTTGGTAGTCGTTGTCGACTCCGTAGCAGAAGTTGTGGTGACCGTTAAAACTGTCGGCCTAGTGGTCTCAGTTGTCGTAGTCACGCTCTGTGCAGGAGCCGTCACCGTAATGGAGGCAACTTCTTCTCCGCTGCATCCCACCGTCATGAAGAAAATGGTTCCAACGGCTATCAGGATCACCAATGCTGCGATTGCTTGTAGAATGTATTTCATCACTCCCCCTTCCGGGTCCCTAGTGGTAAGGTTCTCTTCAAGTCGAAGATTGCTATAATATAGCATAAGTGCTTCATTTTGTCAAGAGTTTTATGGAAACCGAGAAAGGAAACCAAAGTTATTCACAACTGAAGCCAAATAGGTTATAATTTACAGGTTAAAAGTCCCGGTAGCTCAATGGATAGAGCAACAGCCTTCTAAGCTGTAGGTTGCTGGTTCGACCCCAGCCCGGGACGCCAACATCAGCCCTTGGTGTCAGCTACCGTAACCTTTCTTCTTTTGAAAAAATGATGAATTACAGATTTTTTGAAAAGTCACAAAGATTTTACGGTCTAAATCAATTATTAATTGATTTGAGTTATCTCAAGGCAGACTTAACGCGATAAGGGTTGCTAGCTCAATTGGTTAGAGCAACTGCCTCTTAAGCAGTAGGTTCTGGGTTCGATTCCCAGGCAACCCACCATATCAGCACAAACTGACGCAAATAAAAGCTCAGCAGGCGTTTTCTTCAATCAAACATTCTAGATAAAACAAGAACTAAAAAAACAGCACTTCACCAAGCAATGAGAATGGTTTTACTTTTTAAAGACGATTCCTGAGCACTTCATATTCTTCCATTTTCTTGGCAAATAAATTAAGGATGATCAGGAAGATAAAAATCGAAATAAAAAATGAGATCCAAAAAATTACTAAATGTTGGTTAAAAGAAAACAATCCTATTTGCCAGAGACTAATCAATTTTTTTTGAAAAATAGTAACTAGGATAATTGTAGAGATCATTATATAGTCAACCGCCAAAATTAAAATAATAATTTCCTGCTTGGAAGCAGAAAGGATTCTTTCAAGAGAGCTCTTTTTTTCGTGACCAAGATTCGTTGACCATATATAAGTGTTCATTACCAGATAGGATAAATAAGAAAAGCCGAAAATTACAACAAACCAGAAAAGAAAAAAGACAAAGAATTTGATATAAGGATTATCTCCGCCAACAATCGAAAAGAAAACATCAATCCCAGGCTTAAGAAAAGAAAAATAACTTAAGAGAAATTTTCCGAAAGTCAAAAAGAACATTATAAGAAGCACGAAAAAAAGTGAAATCAGAAAAATTTTAAAATAAACCTTCATAATTATTATGATACCAGATAAATTATTTTTTACGGTAAGAATCCAAATAAAAAATCTGGCATCCAGATTAAACCGTTCTCTTCAGCAAAATAATAATTACTGATTAGAAGAAAGGCGGTCGCAAAAGCGACCGCCTTCATAGTTACCATCTCCAGCCAACAGCGGCGGCTTCACGAATTAGAAGTTTATGGGCAGCGCGCAGTTCAGAAACATATTTACTGACTCCGGCCTTCTTACCGTAATAAACGGGGCCAAAACGGCTCCAATCATACCAGAGTGTACTGTATCTCTGGCTGAGCAGATTTAGGACCGCTTTCGTACCAATCTCCATGCTAGAGTAGGATCCGAACCTCTGACCTTGAGAGTGAAAATACCCATTTTGCCAAAGCAACCAAGGCCTTGCCATAAAATACTCGGGATTCTGGGAACTCCAGCCGACAAAAATAATATTACCGGGATTGTTATAATCCCGAGACTTCCCTGTTGTCCCAAGAGAACTCTCACACCACATAACTGTCAAGAACCGACCAACATCAAAACCCGGATGGGTGCGATAGAAGCTCATAATATCTTGAGCCGATAAGGGAGATTGATATTTGCTCAAAATAATTTGCAGTTTCTTGACGCTTGGATCGGGTTCTTGAGTTTCTTGAGCGTTTGCCGTCCCCGTCAAGGCAGAGAAGACAAAAACCGTCAGAATGATCACCGGTAAATATTTGCGAATCATCTTACCTTCCTAAATTGAATAGCCAAACGACAAAATATTCCAAAAGAAACCTCCAATTCAATTAAAGGAGCTTAAAAAAAGACAGGTCATTCCGACCGTCTTTTTTTAGAACCTTTATATATTATCCTAAGTTGCTTCGCCGGTCAAGCAAGAAAGTTCTAATAATTTTAAGAATTAGCGGATAAAAGATTAACATGGGTATTAAAGAAAACTAACCCTCTAAATAAAATGGAATACACAATTAGTCTAGAGGGGCGGCAAATCTCTTGTGGCCGGGCCTTGGATTACCTCTCCTTGAACATTAAACCGAGAGCCGTGACAAGGACAATCCCAAGTTTTCTCGGCGTCATTCCAATTTACAATGCAACCCTTATGGGTACAGCTTGCTGACAGGGGCTGTTTCCGCTCCTCGTGATAAAGAGCGACTTTCTTCCCTTTCCAATCAATAACTTGACCCTGAGTCGTTGTTTTTCCAAGACTTTTTTTGATACGATGACTGATTAAATTTTTCACGACGGTTTTATCAAAACTGAAGGAGTCCCTAGTCTCTGAAAAAGAAGAGGGGCGATGAGGATAGAATAAGCCTTCCCAAGGATTACTCCTCCCTTGCAGTAAATCAGTAAGAAGCATCCCTGCCACAACCCCAGTCGTCATTCCCCAACCTTGAAATCCGGTCGCTACCCAAAATCGTCGGGAATCTTTTTGATAACGGCCAATAAGAGGAATGCCATCGAAAGGAAAATTATCCTGAGCCGACCAACGATAGACTACTTCCTTTACCTTAAACATTTGACGGAGATCTTCTTCTAGCTTTTGATAACGCTCCCTGCTCCTAATATCTTCACCTGAAGGATGTCTTTCACCTCCAAGAATTAAATAAGTTTTCTTACCTTCACTATGGGGCCGAAAAGAACGATAGTTAAAGTCACCCCCATAAGAAATATACATATCGGATGGAACTTTTTCTTCTAAAAGAGCAGCCAGGGCATAGGAGCGGTAATAATGCATCTTAGAATAATAAGCCGCTTCGCTATTTATAGGATGGTGCGATGTGATCAAACAGTGACGGGCCGAAATTATTCCCCGATTTGTTTTTACCCGAATCCCCTTCCGATCTTCTTCTGCGCCTAGGGCTCGGGTATTCTCAAAGATGAAGCTACCTGCACCGGGAATTTCTTTTGCCAAGGCTAATAAATATTTACGTGGATGAAAGTAGGCTTGCTGATCAAATTTAAGTGCTCCCTTAATTTTAAGAGGCAATTCAATCTCATTAGTTAAAGAAGCTGGCAAGCCGATTGATCGGGCTGCCCAAACTTCTTCTTTTACTTTTTCGTAACCCTCGGCATCCTGAGCATATATATAAGCAGCGGCTCGTTTGTAATTACAATCAATCTTTTTCCTTTTGATTCCACTGGCGATATGCTCCAAAGCTGCTTGATTTGCCTCCCCATACATTTTTGCAGTCGCTTCACCAAAATGCCTTATCAAGCGGGCATAAATCAGACCGTGCTGAGAGGTAACTTTTGCCGTAGTATTTCCTGTAACGCCTTCCAGAATCCTTTTTAAATCGATCAGGGCCACTCTCTGTCCGGCTTCTTTAAGTTTGGCCGCTGTCATAATCCCGGCGATGCCGCCTCCAATAATAACACTGTCAAAATCGCCTAAATCTTTTTCTAATTTGGGATATCCGGTTCTTGAAGTTGTATCTAACCATAAAGAAAGGGTTGTGTAATCTTTCATGCAATCTCTCAATCCTTAATAACATTTGATTTTAAGGTTAAAGAGAACTGAAATAAATGGTCCTTTTTCTAATTATCCGATTTTTTTATCTTCAATCTTTCCGTTCCGTATCTAGATGGCTGCCAATATCTTTTGACAATCTTAAGATTATTGGAAGCAACAATAGGAGTTATCCTTAATTTCTGATAACAGTACCCCTTCAGATAAAAATCCTAAAGAGCTAATTAAAAAAATAAACGCTAAGTCTAGTCTTACCGCAGATTTTCTATGTCCTATATAAAGACTACTTTTTTGATAATCTAAGTTGTGCCAAGAGAATATTAAGAGCAACTACGATAATACCGTAACCAATGAGAGTTATTTCCAGAAAAGTATAATGATCAAAAACGTATGCTTTGACAATGCCGAAAATTAAAATCCCAAAACCAAAAATACTAGAAACTACCACTGCTGAGGCTTTCTTCTTCCAATGAGAGTATACAGCCCAAAGATTACCAAATCCGATAAATAGTACCAGTGCTAATCCGGGGATTAGGAATGAATCAAAATGTCCGTTAAGGTCCGAAACTGACTCACCAAGTCCGTTAGTTATGATTAGAGGAATCCCGCCAATAAAAGCTAGGGCCCCCATAATTAACTGCAATGCGATGATTAGCTTTCTAAGAGTCTTCTCCATTTTTCTCTCCTTCTTAAAGTCCCGACATTACTATTATCGAGACTTACTTTATATGTTAATAACAGCATAACAATATTAACATAACTTGCTTATAAGTTGCATGATTGTCATATGGTATCGAGCACCTCTTAGACTAAAATTAAAGTGATACCATCGGGAGTTTTGAACTAACAACAGCCGGGTAAGAAAGATGCTAAAAACCGGATTAACCTAGGAGCAGCCATGAGCTAGAACAGAAGAGTCACGTCTAGTATTATGGGGCCTAGATATCGTTAAGCGGTAATTAACTAAACCCAAAACCTGCTGAGCCACAAAGCTGAGCACAAAAAATCAAGATTGAATATTTGCAAAAACTCAAAAATTATTTAGAGAGAGACGTAGAAAGTCTCTTAATAAGACAGGAACAGAGACATTGTTCTCTGTTCTTACATAATGGGGTGACCAACGGGAATCGAACCCGTATTAAGAGTACCACAAACTCTTGTGTTAACCGTTACACTATGGTCACCATGTTATTTTTTATGGTTATGCCTTACAAAATGACAATCTAGATGGGATCATTTAAGGTTATCAATCTGATGCGCTACCAAGGCTCTTATATTATTACCACAACATGAAAATTCTGTTCTTTTAGACTTTTCCAAATTTCTATTGAGCAAATGTGGCCTTTTATCGTTCTTCTTTTTTTAATCCTCGGGCCTCCACTTAATCAAATAATATTTCCCATATCCCAATTTTTGGTAACCGAACTTAACGTTAAATTGCCCTTTGCAAAAACCGTAACTCACAACTATCATGTTTTCAATGTACTAGACCAAAATCATAAGTTCTAGCAGGCAATCTCCTTTTAACCTCTGAAAGAACTTGAGTCCTTAACTCGTCAGACCGATTCCCGTCTCTTTATGGTACCCTCGAGAGGATTTGAACCTCTGACTTTCGGCTCCGGAAGCCGACGTTCTGTCCACTGAACTACGAGGGCGCGTCGGAATCCTGGTTTTTTCGTCAAGGAGCAATCTATTTTATTAGATTATGAAGCTTGCGACATGGCGCGCCCTGAGGGATTCGAACCCCCGACCTTGTGGTCCGAAGCCACACGCTCTATCCAGCTGAGCTAAGGGCGCACACAACATAAGCTGATAACTCCAGTAGCCCGAAAATAGCTATTAAGGAAGACGTCCGACTAAGTCGGACCATCATAACTCTCCAGCGAGTTGTGACATGGAGCGGGTAGGGGGAGTCGAACCCCCCTCCTCAGCTTGGAAAGCTGCGATAATAGCCGATATACTATACCCGCTAATTTAAAATGGCCTGACGCTCACTTCTTTGAACATCAGCTAGATTATTATACTCGAAAACCTAGTTTTCTTCAACGAGTTCCCCCTAGAATTTCACCTGCCTTTTCTATCCTCATAAATAAAAGAGTAAATGCTCAAAATTGGAACTATCGAAATAATCGCAATCAGTCCAACCGGCGAGCATAAAGTTATCCCTCAAGTTAGTGAGTTCTCCCATTTTAAATCGATATTTAGAAAATTATTTTTTAAGTTGCGATTTTATAAATTCTTCCGCTTCCCTTTTTGTCGTTATTTCTTCATTCATCTGAGCTTGGCGAACTGCTTCCAACAGCTCTCCCACAAAAGGTCCTTCAGGAATTTTAAATTCCTCCATAATCTCTTTTCCTGTTATCAGTATCTCCGGTTCTGGAAGCAGCTTTTCGTCCCTTTGTTTTATCAATTTTTTAAGCCGATTATAAAGACCTAAGTCTTGAGGCTTAGACCCTAAAGCATCGGCTCGATGGACCTCAAGAAGGTCATCAAATAAGGGATGGTTAATCCAGTAAGCCATTCTTGTTGGTTTCATTTTTAGAAAATCTCCAATTGTCATATGGCGCTCAACCAACCATTTCACATTTTCAATAAAATTTTTTGAAAGCCGAAGTCTTTTTCCAATCTGACCTACAATTTCTGCTCCTTTTTCGGCATGACCGTTAAATCTAATTCTCCCCTTAACTTTAAACGTTGCCGGCTTTCCGACATCGTGGAGAAGAGTCGCCCAGGCAACTTCGGGTGTCACTTTATCGGGTAGAGCTTCGAGAGCCATTGTAGTATGAACAAAAACATCACCTTCTTTATGATATTTTTCGGGCTGTCTTACTCCTTTAAGTTCACAGAGCTCCGGTAAAATCTCTTTCAAAATTCCAGTTTTTTCCATTTCAGTAAAGGCATTCTCTCGACCTGGAAGAAGAAGGATCTTATTCAGCTCTTCACCGACTCGTTCCTTTGAAACTGTATTGATTAAATTGACATTCTTTTTGATGGCCTCTAGCGTTCCGGGAGCGTATTGAAACTTCAGGGCATTTTTAAATCGAATTGCTCGGAGTATTCTCAAATGATCTTCTTGAATTCTCTTTTCTGAATCCCCGATAAAACGCAGTGTTTTATTTTTTAAGTCTTTCTGACCTTCAACAAAATCGATTACTTTTTTATCAACCGGATCATAGAACATTCCATTAACCGTAAAGTCCCGACGAATCGCATCTTCTTTCGGATTGGAAAAAAGAATTGCGTCAGGCCGACGACCATCTGAATAGCCGGAATCAGATCGAAAAGTAGCAATTTCAAACTGATACTCTCCCCTAATTGCCAGGATCACGCCAAACTTCTTTCCGACCGGGACCGTACGCTCCAAAATCTCTTCGATTTCTTCCGGCTTTGCCGAAGTGACAATGTCATAATCTTTTGGCTCTCTCCTCATTAGAAGATCACGAACACATCCACCAGCCCAATAGGTTTCAAAACCGTGCTCTCTTAGCTCCTTTACAATCTCAAGTGCCATCTTTCTCATAGTTTGATTTTAGAATTATTTTGATGTTTTGCAAGGTCAGCCCTTGCACTAGAACGGATCTTACACCTTGAGCAGTTATAGAGTTCTTACGCAGACAATAAAGGTTGACCGTTATGGTCAGGATCTAATTATCTTCCCTTTAAATAACCAAATGAAAATCCGGCTTTTAAGCCGGATTTTTTAGTCTAAGTATAATTTAATTAGTTACTTGGACGAAATTCTCTTTTCTCTTTTGGTCGAGAAATGTTGACAACTAAGCCTCTACCTTCAACTTCTTTTCCGTTCATTTCATCGATAGCTTTCTTTGCACCGGCTTCATCAGCCATAGTAACAAATCCAAAACCTCGAGATCTGCCGGAATATTTGTCGGTGATTACTTTAGCATCAGCAACTTCACCGATACCGGCAAAAAGTTCCTTTAGCCCTTCGTCATCAACACCGTAGGGTAAGTTACCTACGTAGAGTTTGTTTTTCTCTTCTTCCACTTGTGACTTTTCCTTTTCCGGGGGTCAAGCCCCGAAAATTACTTTAATACAATTCGACCCGCTTGAACCCTCTTAAAAAACACTAATGTGATATTTCTTGAGTATTGATCAAACTTTTCCTTATTCTAAGGTTTTTCTTCAATTTGTCAATAGTTTTTGTGCTAACGGCAGAACAAAATCATTTCAAATTTTTGTCTAAGTATCGGCTTAAATCTACAGTATCGTTTATGACCTCAACTCCTTCATTCCTTAACTTTTTTGCTTGCCCTTGGCAACCGCCAAGTCCAAAATTTTTTGCCAATTTTCCTTTAGCATTAACAACCCGATGACATGGAATTGTTCCGGGATCGGGGTTTCGATGAAGAAGATTACCCACGACTCTTGGACAATTCAAACCAGCCGCTTGAGCCAACCTCTTATACGTCGTTACTTTTCCTCTTGTAATTTGGGTTGTCTTCTCATAAACTTTGTCTTTTATATTTTTCATAAATTATATAAGGGGAACGAATAAAAAACCGGGAAATGTCAGGGTAGAAATATCGCCTTTATTATTTTTATATATTTTGCAAATACTATTCTGTTTTGTCGGTATCACAGCTGTTCCATTATTACTTAAGAGCCTAAAAAAGTCTTCATTAATTTCTGAGAAAGCTGCCCCTGAGATTATCCGATCATAAGGCGCCCCATCGCGCCAGTGTTTTTTAGCATCACTTATCACATATTGAAAATTCTTTAAAGGATGTTTCTTAAGATTTCTTATACCAAATTCCCCTACCTTTCGATTTATTTCAAAGGCAAAAACAAAACCGTTTCTTCCAATTAAATTAGATAGCAGTGCCGTTAGCCAACCGGAACCGGCTCCGATTTCGAGGACTTTATTTCCTTTCGCGGGTTCCAGCAAATCCAACATAAAAGCAACGGTTGAGGGTTGAGAAATAGTCTGACCTTCAAAAAGAGGTAGAGCAATATCAGAATATGCTTCTGCCTGGAGATTTGCTGGAACAAAGTTTTTACGATCAGCTTTCAAAAACGCATTTTTTAGATCAGCGCTTTTCAAATAATCCTGTGATATCAATTGAAAAATTAAGTCTTGGTTTGTCATTCTTGAATTTAAGGAAAAAATAAGGGATTTGTCATTGGTCAAAATAAAAAAGGATCGTAAAGAACAAAAAACTATTAACGAGTGATTGCCTTTTTAATCGTTTTTAATTTCTTTTTGGAACACGAAAAACATCTATATTGAGGATTCTTATCATCTGTCCGATCGTAAGCCCCGGAGATAAAAACTAGCCTCCGAACAACCCCTTTGCTGCCGCAATCATAACATTTGCCGGATTTAATGATTTCCCAACGTTCAATTTGCTGACTCTTGAAAATAAATCGATCAACCCAAAAGAAAATACAACCACCGATAAGATTTGCGATAGAGGCTGCAATCCAATCCTCTCGGGTGCCAAAAATAGATGCTGAGCCCTTAAAAAAAGCGACAACGGGGGCAAGAATAGGAGTCGAAAGTTGCCAACGTATCAAATAGAGTAAAAATTTAATCATGTTTAAATTATATCTGAGAAAAAAATCTTTTCTAGATTGAAAAATGACTCGAATTAAGCTATACTTAACAGGTTATCGCTATGCTCAAAATTTAGATAAATCTTTGACAAAATACCGCCTGGTTAAAATGATTAGTTATTTTGGAAAACAAGGTTTCCATCATAAATGAACAAGCTTTTGACTAGAGCTAGTATTTTCAAATTAGCATTATGATTGATATCTTGTCGGGGTGTAGCACAGTTGGCTAGTGCGCCGGCTTTGGGAGCCGGAGGCCGGAGGTTCGAGTCCTCTCACCCCGACCACAACAAGATTGAGGTGCGGATTTAACTCCCATCGCTTACTCCTGCATAAAACAAAATTGTAAAATTTCACACTCAGCGCAGTTTTCTTTTAATCTTTAGCTAATTAAAAAAAGATACTCAGGTATCTTTTTTTTTAAAACCAAACTTCCTAGAATTTTATCTCCCTCGCACCGCCTCTTTTAATCTCTTACCGGCCCTAAAGCGTGGCATTTTCATTTCCGGTATTGTAATAAAGTCACCATTCTGAGGATTTCTTCCTCTTCTTGAAGCTCTTTTCCCAAGATCAAAAGTACCGAATCCTGTAATTGCTACTTTTTCGCCCCGAGAAATTTTTTCTGAGACAATATTGGTGAACTTCAGAAGAAATGATTCGACTTCCTTCTTTGAATATTCAGTCTCTTTTGATAGCGTGTTTACTAATTCTTGCTTAGTCATTTTCACTCCCCTATTTAATGCTTACTCTAAGAATCTAGCACAAAATAAGATTAGGGGCAATCTTTTTAGCCTGATGTCGCTACTATCCTATCTAATCGTTCAATTGAAGTCGCTCTTTTAGTGCTTTCATCCAAAGTAATTAAGACTGAATTAAAGACACAGGGACCTTTGGCAACTTCAAATTTTTGAGGCATGCCTGTCAAAAAAAGCTTAATGATGATATCAGTCTCAACCCCTAAAACAGACTTTTGAGGCCCAACCATTCCTACGTCTGAAATAAAAGCCGTCCCCTGAGGAAGAATTCGCGGATCAGCCGTCGGAACATGAGTGTGGGTTCCAATAACAATAGTCGCTCGTCCATCAAGATAATAGCCCATTGCGACCTTTTCACTGGTTATTTCAGCATGAAAATCAATCAGAGAATAATCATACTGTCCCTTTGTTTTTTCAAGAATTTCATCAATAACTTTAAAGGGCGACTCGACATTTGCATTAATACGCTCTCTGCCAAGGATGTTGGCAATTAAGATCCTGCCAAAAGGAGCGGTTACTATTTTGTAGCCTGTTCCGGGCGAAGAATCAGGGTAGTTTGCCGGACGAATCACCGGAGTAGTCGGCTTGGAAAGCTCACTCACAAATTCCTTTTTCTTCCAAACATGATTACCTGAAGTAAAGAAATCTACTCCCGCCCCTATGAGTTCCTGAGTAGCCTCAACGGTGAATCCATGACCCGTAGTCATGTTTTCACCATTAGCAATCACATAATCAATTTTGAACTCGTCTTTCAATCTTGGGAGGAGAATCTTAACGGCACGCCTCCCAATTCCAGCCACAATATCTCCAATGAACAAAACCCTTGCAAGCCTTGAATCATCAGTCATTTGTTGCTTGCCATTTGTTAACGGATTCTCATCATGATTCAGCATGTCATACCTTTATTTTTAATTGTCTTATGGAGGCACTCATCGGCGAGGACAATATGCAAAATTTACTTGGCATATTCTGTTATTCTTGTCTCTCTGATAACATTTACCTTTATTTGACCCGGATATTTTAAATCTTGCTCGATCTTTGTAGCAATGTCTTTGGCTAACTTAGCCGCTTTTAAGTCATCAATCTCTTCCGGCATTACTAAAACCCGAACTTCTCTACCGGCCTGAATAGCAAATGATTTTTCAACCCCAGGAAAAGAGTTAGAAATATTTTCTAATTCTGTTAATCGCTTGATATATGCCTCGTAGCTGTCTTTTCTTGCTCCTGGTCGACCTCCGGATATAGCATCAGCAACTTGAACTAAAATTGATTCAATAGTTTCAAATTCCACCTCTTCGTGATGGGCCGCCACTGCATTACAAATTTGATCGTTTAAGCCAAACTTTTTACAGATGTCTCTCCCGATAAGGGCGTGAGATCCGGAAATTTCTTGATCAACGGATTTACCAATATCATGAAGTAACCCCGCCTTTTTTGCCATGGCTACATCAGCTCCAATTTCACTTGCCAAGCCGGCTGCTAAAAATGAACCTTCAATAGAATGCTGCAAAACATTTTGACCATAGGAAGTTCTAAATTTTAATCTTCCTAAGACTTTCAAGAGGTCAGAAGGAAGACCAGCTACGCCGGCCTTATAAGCAGCTTGTTCTCCAGCCTCTTTAATTTCCTTATCAATTTCTTTCTCAGCCTTATCAACGGCTTCCTCTATCCTTGCCGGATGAATTCTCCCATCTTTGAGAAGCGATTCAATCGCTCTTAGAGCAACGTGGCGCCGAACAGGATCGAATCCGGAAATCACAATTGTTTCCGGCGTATCATCAACAATAATATCGCATCCTGTCGCTCTCTCAATTGCTTGAATATTCCTTCCTTCACGACCAATAATCCTTCCCTTCATCTCATCATTGGGAAGAGCCACAGCTGTAACCGTGGTCTCGGCTGTCGTTTCGCTGGAAAGTCTTTGAATCGCAAAAGCAAGAATTTCTCGGGCTTTTTTATCAGCCTCCTCCTTAGCTTCAGCTTCAATTTTATTGATATAGCCGACAAGATCTTTTTTATAATCTTTTTCGACCGTTTCCAGGAGTTTTTCTTTTGCTTTCTCTCGATCAAGCTTGGAGATCTTCTCTAAAGCTTCGATTTGTTTTTTTCGGATTTCTCGAAGCTCATCCTTAATTACCTCAATTTCTGTCTTTGTTTTATCAACTTCCTCTTTTTTCCGATCAATACTCTTGGTTCTATCGTCTAAAAGTCCTTCCTTCTCAACTAATCTTTTTTCAAAATGACTGAGTTGAGTTCTCCGCTCTCTCTCTTCTTTTTTTGCCTCTTCGCTGATTTTAAGCGCTTCATCTTTTGCACTCAAAAGTTCTTCCTTAGCTTCTTTTTTTGCTTCTTCAATAATCTTCTCGGCTTCTTTGGAAGCTTTTTCTAAAGAGTTCTTTGACTGCAATTTTCGGCCAAAATAACCACCGGCCGCACCAACGCCAGCACCAGCAAGAAGCAGAACGATCGCAATCACGTCCATACTTCCTCTCTTTCCTTTTTGAAATGCCAATAAAACTAGAGTTTAGGCCATATCCATATTAACTTGATAGAGATTAGTCATATTTAACTTTTATAGTTTATATTGGCAATTTAATGTTAAATTCCTAACATAATTATAGCGGAAAGAGAGGAATTGGTCAATCAGACCTTTTGCTATCCTTCCTTTTTGTAATGTTTGGCTCTCGATCATAAAAAGGAACAATTTGCTTCTCTTCGGTAATATTTTTTGCCTTACAAAAAATCTCATCCAGACCTAAGTTCCGCTTTGTAACTACACCAATAATAGGGATTGATAATGCATATGAGAAAGTATTGGCAATTGCAACCCCGATTCGAAGCCCGGTAAATGAGCCGGGCCCTTTAACAACTATGATCCGACATAATTCTTCACTTTTTCGATTATTATTCTTGAACAGCTTTTCTAAATAGGTAAAAAAAGTTTTTGAAAGTTCTCTGCCAGCCTCCCACTCAATTGAATCAACTAGCTTCGAGCTAGCAAATAGCCCCAGTCGTGCTTTTGGATGCGAAGTATCAAGAACTAATGTCAGTTCATCTAACA